>DASYWD010000294.1 GCA_035936415.1 Longimicrobiaceae bacterium | reverse complement strand
GGTCCACGCCCGCACGGACGCCGAGTGGCGGGAGGCCGCCGAGCGGCTGCGGGGGGCGTACCGCCTGTCGGCGGAGCCGGTGGAGCGCCCGGCGGCGCGGTTCGAGACGGTGGGGTGAGGGAGTGCGAAGTGCGAAGTGCGAGGTGCGAGGTGCGGGGGACCACTGATCAGGGCGCGCGGTAGCGCACGCCCAGCGCGTCGAGGCGCCTGAGCTGCGCGGGAAGGCGCTCCTGGAAGCTCTTCCAGGAGCGGCGCTCCACGGGGGTCCAGAGCGCCTCGGAGAGCGCGATCACCCGGGGGAACGCCATGTACTCCACCTCCCCGGGGGTGCGCAGGTGCTCCGTCCACACGCTCCCCTGCCCTCCCAGCACCCGCTCGCGCTCCCCCGGCCCCAGGTCCGGGGGCACCGGGTCGAAGTCGTACACCACCCGCAGCGGGATCACGTTGCCGATCCCCAGCGGCTCGGAGGCCGGGTTGGCCTGGTAGTGGTCGAAGTAGAGGTGCGTGTCCGGGGCCATAATCACCTCGTGCCCGCGGCGCGCAGCGTCGATCCCGGGGAGCATCCCCCGCCACGACATCACCACCGCCCCGGGGGGGATCCCCCCCTGCGCGATCTCGTCCCACCCCACGTACCGGCGCCCCTGCGCCTCCAGGTAGCGCCCCACCCGCCCCACGAAGTACGTCTGCAGCGCCTCCACGCCGGCGAGCCCCTCGCGCCGCATCACCTCCCGCGCCACGGGGCTCTCCGCCCACTGCTCCTTGCGCACCTCGTCCCCGCCCACGTGGACGTACGGGCCCGGGAACAGCTCCATCACCTCGTCGAGCACGTCCTCGAGGAAGGCGAAGGTCCGCTCGCTGGGGCAGAGCACGTCCGCGTGGATCCCCCACCCCGTCGCCACCTCCACCGGCGCGCCGGAGCACGACAGCTCCGGGTACGCCGCGATGGCCGCCCGCGCGTGGCCCGGCATCTCGATCTCGGGGACGATGGTGACGTGCCGCGCGGCGGCGTACGCCACGATGTCGCGGACCTCCGCCTGCGTGTAGAAGCCGCCGTGCGGCCGCCCGTCTCCCGCGGCGGCGCCCAGCCGCCCCACCATCGTTTCCCGCCGCCACGCCCCCACCTCCGTGAGGCGCGGATGCTTCCGGATCTCGATCCGCCACCCCTGGTCGTCGGTGAGGTGCCAGTGGAAGTGGCTGAAGCGGTAGAGCGCCAACAGGTCCACGTACTTCTTGACGAACTCGGGCGGCATGAAGTGGCGGGCCACGTCCAGGTGCATCCCCCGGTAGGCGAAGCGCGGCGCGTCCTCGATCTCCACGGCGGGGACGGCCCACCGCGCCCTCCCCGTGGACGCCCGCGCCGGGGCGATGCCGCGCCAGTCGGCGCGGGCCCGCACGGCCTCCTCGACGGCCGGGGGGAGGAGCTGCCGCAGCGTCTGCGTGCCGCGGAAGAGCCCCGCGGGCGTGGCCGCGGCGAGCACCGCGCCCTGCTCCGTCACCGAGAGGCGGTAGCGCTCGGGGCTGTCGCCCGGGAGCTCCGCCGCCAGGCGCAGGACGAGGGCGTTCCGCTCCGGGCCGGACGCCGGGGCCGCGGAGACCGGGAGCGGAAAGCCCGACGCGGCGCGCAGCGGAGCGGCGAGCAGCTCCGCGACGGAGCGCACCTCCGGGTCCGCCGGGTCGGCGAGGAGGAGGCGCGTGCTCCCGTCCAGCACGAACTCGCCCCGGGCGGGGCGGAGGGTGGCGGGTGCGGGGACCACGGGGTAGCGGCGCGCCCACTCCAGCGCGGGGTCGTCGCGTCCGTGGGAGACGAGGTCGGTGCAGCCGGCCGAGAGCAGCGCTCCGCAGAGCAGTGCCGCGAGGGGTCGCATCGGTCGTGAGGGGCGGCGGGGATCCGGAAGAGGCGGGAGACGGGGAGCAGGCGCATAATGTGGCGCGCCCCTGCGCCCGCCGCCAGCCCGGGGCGGCCCGGGCGGGGAGCTACGCCTTTCCGGGAGCGGACGGGATCGCCCGGGAGTTCCATCGGGCCGAGCGGCGCGGCCGGCGGGGGCCGCTCAGTCCTCCTTCTCGCACTGCCGGAGCACCACCAGGGAGCGCCCCTCCAGCTCCAGCCGGCTCCCGGACTCCAGCGCCTCGCCCTCCTCCTGCTCGGAGGCGGGGCGGCCGGTGTCGAGCACCCGCTCCCAGCAGGCGGGGGGCGGGATCTGCGGGAGGGTGAAGGGGATGGTCTCCGGAGCGCCGTTGAAGAGGAGCAGGAAGTTGTCGTCCCGCACCCGCTCCCCCTCCTCGCTCCACTCCTGCATCGCATCGCCCCCCAGCAGGACGCCGAAGGAGCGGACCAGCGGCGTGCTCCACTCCTCGTCGTCCATCTCCTCCCCGTCCGGCCTCAGCCAGCGGATGTCCTCCAGCTCCGAGCCGCGGATGCGGCGGCCCTGGAAGAAGTGACGGCGGCGGAAGACGGGGTGCTCCCGCCGCAGCGTCGCCACGCGTCGCGTGAACTCCAGGAGGTCGCGGTCCCGCTCGGAAAGGTCCCAGTCGAACCAGGAGATCTCGTTGTCCTGGCAGTACGCGTTGTTGTTCCCGCCCTGGGTGCGGCCCATCTCGTCGCCGCCGCAGAGCATGGGCACCCCCTGCGAGAGGAGGAGGGTGGCGATGAAGTTCCGCCGCTGCTTCTCGCGCTGGCGCAGGACCTCCGGGTCGTCGGTGGGCCCCTCCACCCCGAAGTTGTAGGAGAGGTTGTGGTCGTGCCCGTCGCGGTTCTCCTCCCCGTTTTCCCGGTTGTGCTTCTGCTCGTACGAGACCAGGTCGTTCAGCGTGAAGCCGTCGTGCGCGGTGATGAAGTTGATGCTCGCGTGCGGCTTGCGCCCGTCGTCGCCGTACAGGTCGCTGGAGCCGGTGAGTCGGAACCCCAGCTCCTGCAGCGTCTCGGGGTCGCTCCGCCAGTACGCCCGCACCGCGTCGCGGTACTTGCCGTTCCACTCCGCCCAGAGCACGGGGAAGTTCCCCACCTGGTACCCGTCCGGCCCCACGTCCCACGGCTCCGCGATCAGCTTCACCTCGGAGACCACGGGGTCCTGGTGGATCACGTCGAAGAAGGAGGAGACGCGGTCCACTCCGTGGTCCTCGCGCGCGAGCGTCGGCGCCAGGTCGAAGCGGAAGCCGTCCACGTGCATCTCCTGCACCCAGTAGCGCAGGCTGTCCATGACCATCTTGAGCACCTGCGGGTGCCGCGTGTCCACCGAGTTCCCGGTGCCGGTGTAGTCCATGTAGAACCGGGGGTTCTCGTCCACCAGCCGGTAGTAGCCGGAGTTGTCGATCCCCTTGAAGGAGAGGGTGGGCCCCAGGTGGTTCCCCTCCGCGGTGTGGTTGTAGACCACGTCCAGGATCACCTCCAGCCCCGCCCGGTGCAGCGCCTTCACCATCTCCTTGAACTCGCGGATCTGCCCGCCCCGGTCGCCGCTCCCGGAGTAGCGCGCGTCCGGGGCGAAGAAGTTCAGCGTGTTGTATCCCCAGTAGTTCACCAGCCCCTTGTCCAGCAGGTATCCGTCGTCCACGAAGTCGTGCACGGGGAGGAGCTCGACGGCGGTGACCCCGAGGGACTTCAGGTGCTCGACCACCGCCGGGTGCGCCACGCCGGCGTAGGTGCCGCGCAGCTCCTCCGGGACGTCCGGGTGCAGCATGGTGAGCCCCTTGACGTGGACCTCGTAGATCAGGGTCCGGTGCCAGGGGGTGCGGAGCGGGCGGTCGCCCTCCCAGTCGAAGGCGCCGTCGACCACCACCCCCTTGGGCATGGCGGCCGCGCTGTCGCGCCCGTCCCGGGCCAGGTCCCCGGCCGGATCGCCCAGCGGGTAGCCGAAGATGGCCGGGTCCCACTGCACCTTGCCGGCGACGGCGCGCGCGTACGGGTCCAGGAGCAGCTTGCTGGGGTTGTAGCGCAGCCCCCGCCCGGGCTCGTACGGCCCGTCCACGCGGAAGCCATAGAGCTGCCCCGGCCCCAGCCCGGGCACGTACCCGTGCCAGACGTGCGCGGTGACCTCCCGGAGCCGGACCCGGGCCGTTTCCAGCGTGGGGTCCTCGGCGTCGTAGAGGCATAGCTCCACCCCGGCGGCGTTCGGCGAAAAAAGGGCGAAGTTGACCCCCTCGCCGTCCCACGTGGCTCCGAGCGGGGAGCGCCTCCCCGGCAGCATCCTGATCTCCATCTCACCTTTCCTGTGCGTCGCCTCCCGGCCGTTCAGGCTGCCGGGGCGAAGCAAATCGGGTGCCCCGCCGCCGCCTGCCCCTGCCGCCGGGCACCCGGATTGCGGACTGGCGGAACCCACCCGTACCGCGAGACAATGAACGAATTCACCGTCGGCGTGGAGGAGGAGTACCAGCTCGTCTCCCCGGAGACGGGCGGGCTCATCAGCCGTGCCCGGGACGTGCTGGAGCTGGACTGGAGCGCGGAGCTCCACCCGGAGAACCAGCAGACCATGCTGGAGATCGGGACGCACGTCTGCCGGTCCGCCGCGGAGGTGGACCGGGAGCTCCGGCGCCTGCGCCTCCAGGTGGCCTCCACCGCGGCCGCGGCGGATCTGAGGATGGTGGCGGCGGGGATCCACCCTTTCAGCCGCTGGGAGGCACAGGAGCGCACCCGGGGGGAGCGCTACGAGCGCATCCTGGAGCGCTACGGGAGGGTGATCCGGACCGAGCACATCTTCGGGATGCACGTGCACGTGGCCGTCCCCCCCGGCCACGATCGCGCGCGGCTGATGAACGGGGTGCGCGGCTACATCCCGCACCTGCTCGCCCTCGCGGCCAGCTCCCCCGTGTACGAGGGCGAGGACACGGGGTACGCCTCGTACCGCACCATCATCGCCCACCGCCTCCCGCACACCGGACCGCCCCCCTGCTTCCCCTCCGACGACCGCTTCCGGGAGTTCGTCGGCTTCCTGATGGAGACCGGCGCAATCGAGGACGAGTACACCCTGTACTGGAGCATCCGCCCGCACCCCGAGTACCCCACGCTGGAGTTCCGCATGACCGACGTCTGCCCGCGCGTGGAGGACGCCGTCGCGATCGCGGCGCTGGTCCGGGCCCTCGTCGCCACCGCGGCGGAGGGGAAGCTGCCGCTACCCGGAGCCGCGTGCTCGGAGTCGGCCACGGACGAGCTGCTCGCGCACAACGAGTGGGAGGCCGCACGCTACGGGCTGGACGCCACGCACGTGGACCCGGCGCTCCCCGGCGGGAAGGAGACGCTGCGCGATGGAATCCACCGGCTGCTGGAGCGCGTCGGCCCGACAGCGGAGCGGCTGGGGGACGCGGAGGCGCTCGCCGGGATCGAGGCGCTGCTGGCGCGCGGCAACGGGGCGGAGCGGATCCGGGCCATGCTCCCCGAGTGCGAGGGCCTCGCGGGGGTCGTACAGTGGCTCGCCCGGGAATCCGTCCTGGGGGTGGGGCTGGACCGCCGCCGCAGCCAGCGCGAGGCGTGAGGTCCCGGCTATACGGATGCGGATCGTGATCCCGACCCGGGGAGCGGAGGCACCGAGTGGACCTCAACACCGGGCTGGCCCGGCTGCACGAAGAGGTACGCGTCCCCGCGCTGCTGCGGCGGAAGTTCGACCCGGAGGAGTTCTGGGGGGCGGTGCTCCCCCGCGTCGACTGCGCTCCGCCAGTTCCGCCGCGCGTACTCGGCCGGGATGCGGAGCGCGCGTCGGCGGGACCGGCACGCAAAAGGCCCCGCCGCTTTCCGGTGGGGCCACGAGGCAAGGAATCGAGTGTGCCTCCCGGGGCAGCATCGCCGGACTCCCATGAGGGGCGTACCGCGTGATCGCTGCCCCGGGAGGCCAGAGTCTCCATCGCAATGGCCGTGCCGGGGGATGGTCGGGTGGAGGCGGGTGCCCGGCGGCCTCCGGCGTGCGGCTCCCGGGGTCGCCCCGAACTTGCAAGGACGCCGCCCCACACACTTCGGCGGAGGGGAACGGTGCAAGGGATCGGAACGGTGGGACCGGCGGAGATCGCCGCGATCGCGCGGGACACCTTCGGGGCGGAGGCACGGGTGGAGTCGGCGGAGGAGATCACCGCGATCGTGCACGACGGGGTGATCCGGAGGGCCGGCCCCAGCCGGAACCCCTCGTACGTCGTGCGGGTCGCCGGCGTCCCGGACCCGCTCGTCTTCCGCTTCCACGGCGGGGTGTGGGAGGACCGCTACGACCACGAGGCCCGCTGCTACGAGGTGCTCGCGCGCCACACGGGGGTGCGGGTGCCGCGGATCCACCGCATCGACCGGAGCGAGCGGATCGTCCCCACGGCGTACATGGTGCTCGACTACCTCCGCGGCGAGCCGTGGCGGTACCTCACCCACCCGCGAAACACCCGGGTGACGGAGGCGGAGAAGGCGGAGATCGGCATCCGGACCGGGGAGTTCTACGCGCGGGTGCACGGGATCACCCGCCCCGTGGCGCCGGGGGAGAACGAAGCGAGCCGGGTCCGGTACATGTTCGAGCGCCTGCAGGGCGCGGTGCTCGACGGCCACTTCCCCGTGGCGCCGGAAAAGGTGGAGCGCTGCCTGCGCGCGGTGGACCGGGAGCCGCGCTTCCGCAACCGGGTGGCGTCGCTCTGCCTGGCGGACACGGAGATCTTCTTCCACAGGGAAGGCGGGGCGTGGGAGATCGCCTTCGTCTGCGACACCGAGTGGATGGAGTACCGGGACCCGTACTCCGACCTGGCGCTCGTCCTGGCCGGGTCCGCCGAGCTCTGGGAGCTGGACGAGCCGCTGGCGCCGGACCCCGCGGAGTTGGCCGTGCGCCCCTTCTTCCGGGGGTACGAGGGCCTCCGCGAGGTGGACCCCGCGGAGCTCGTCCACCTCACGGCCTACTACCAGCTCGGGCTCTGGGGGAACCTGCTCCACGTCGGTCCGCCGGAGAAGCGGGAGTGGATCCGGGCCGCGAAGGGGGAGCTCGTCCGGGAGCTGGTCGACCGCGTGGGCCGGCGCGCGGAGCGCCCCGCCGCCTCCACGGCCCGCTGACCCCCTCCGGGGCCGCTCCCGTCAGGCCACGGCGGAACGGCGCGCCGTGCGCTCCCGCCCGCGCGGCCTCCTCGCAGCGACCGGCACCTTCCGCGCGACCATGAAGTTCTTCGCGGAGGAGGTCAGGTGGATCTTCTCCAGCTCGAAGCCGAACTCCCGGATCCACTCCCCGTACTCGGGAGCGCTCCGCTCCATTCCCTGCGCGGTCACCAGCATGTTCATGCTCTGCCGCGCCACCTGCAGCGGACCCGTCTTGTCGTCGTTGAGGAGGTACTCGCCCAGGATGAGGAGCGCTCCCTCCGGCGCCGCCTCGGAGATCTTGCGGAGGAGCTTCGAGCCGCCCTCCCTGTCCCAGTCGTGCAGGATGAAGCCCATGGAGTAGGCGTCCGCTCCCTCCGGGAGGGGATCGTTCCAGAAGTCGCCCGACTGGAAGCGGAGGCGGTCGGAGAACCCCGCCCGGCGGATGAAGTCCTCTGCGATGGGCTGCACCTGGGGCAGGTCGAAGACGACCCCCCGCAGCTCCGGGAACTGCTCCGCCAGGGCGATCAGGAAGGCCCCGCTCGCGCCGCCCACGTCCACGACGCTCCGCACCTCCCGCAGCTCCTCCGCGCGCGACGCGAACTCCGCCGCCGGCGCGTAGGTGATGGTGTGCATCCCTTCCATGAAGGCGCGCAGCGCGGGCGGGTTGGAGTACTGGTCCTCGGTGGGCGGAGGGCCGCCCGGGAAGGCGAGCTCCCACTGCGCCCGGCCCTCCTGCAGCGCCTCCTTGCAGTAGTTCCATGCCGGGTAGAGCACGTCGCGGACGTGGTGGAACATCGCGCCGGCGTACCCGGGCTTCCCGCGCACGAGCTTCTCCGATGCCTCGGGCCCGTTCACGTACCGCCCGTCCGGCGCCTTCCGCACCAGCCGCAGCGCGCAGAGCGCCACCAGGAGCCGCTCGGCGGACTCCTGCGGGAGCCCCGTCCCCTCCGCCACCTCACCCGCCGTACGAGGCCCGGCGTCCAGCACGTCGAAGACGCCCAGCTCCTCCGCGGTGAGGAGCGCCTGCGAATCCATGAACCCCAGCGCGCACTCCCAGATGTCGACTCCCGCCATGTTCCATCCTTTCTCGGGTGAACGTCGGGCCGGCGCGTCCTCGGCGCGTCCGGCGCGGATGATGACCGCCTTCGGCTCCCGGTGGACGATCCGGTGCGGCGTCCCCTCCCGGAACGCCTCGAAGGTGCGGTGCCGGTCGAAGCAGTGGTCGGGGGAGCACGTACCCCCAGCACGCGAACCCCTCTTCGCGCTCGGGCGTCTCCATGTCGGTGTGGACCAGCACCAGGCCGCCGGGCCGGGCCAGGCGGAGGAGCTCCTCCAGGTGGGGCCGCGGCAGCGCACCGCGACGAGGGGGGCGGCCCTTCCCGGGTGCCGCCGTCCGGCAGTCGCTCCAGGCCCCATCCTCCTCCTCCCGAAACTCGACCCGTCCCGGTGGAAGCTGCTTCCCCGGGGAAGCAGGCCATGATCGTACGGTCGGCGTCTCGCAAGCGAGGTGCCGTACCCGCGGCTGTTCTGCAGGCCCGGAGCAGGGGCAGCCCGGCTGCCCCCGGCGAACTGCCCCCGGCCCCCGCCATGGCACGGACCTTGAGCCCTGCCCTTCCCCCCCGGTGGGCCCCGGTCCACCGCCGCCCGAGCGACCCCGAGCACCGATGCCATGACGCCGGACCCGCAGCAGCAGCCCGCGCCCCGGGCGCCCGACCTGGTCTGCCTTTCGCACCTGCGCTGGGACTTCGTGTACCAGCGGCCGCAGCACCTCCTCAGCCGCTTCGCGCGCGAGCGGCGGGTATTCTTCGTGGAGGAGCCGCTTTACGACACGGACACGCCGTACCTGGCGGTGGATTCCCGCGCGGACGGCCTTCACGTCGTGGTGCCGCACCTGGTCCGGGGAAGGTGGAGCGAGGCGGAGGGCACGCAGCGGGAGCTGCTGGACACCCTGCTGCGGGAGCACCGCGTCAGCGAGTACCTCCTCTGGTACTACACGCCCATGGCGCTCCCCTTCACGGACCACCTGGAGCCGCTGGCGACCGTCTACGACTGCATGGACGAGCTCTCCGCCTTCCGGGGCGCCCCGCCGGCCATGCTGGAGCACGAGGCGGAGCTGCTGCGCCGCGCGGACCTCGTGTTCACCGGGGGGCAGAGCCTGTACGAGGCGAAGCGCGACCGGCACCCCGGGGTGCACCTCTTCCCCAGCAGCATCGACGCGGCGCACTTCGCGCGCGCCCGGAACGGCGCCCCGGACCTGCCGGCGCAGGCCGCGCTGCCCCACCCGCGCCTGGGCTTCTTCGGGGTGATCGACGAGCGGATGGACCTGGAGCTGCTCGCGGGGGTCGCGGACGCCCGCCCCGACTGGCAGCTCGTGATGGTGGGGCCGGTGGTGAAGATCGACGCGGCGGACCTCCCCCGGCGCCCCAACCTTCACTTTCCCGGCGGCGCGGACTACGCGGAGCTCCCCGCCTGGATCGCGGGGTGGGACGTGGCGCTGATCCCCTTCGCGCGCAACGAGTCCACCCGCTTCGTCAGCCCCACCAAGACGCCGGAGTACCTGGCCGCCGGGAAGCCGGTGGTCTCCACCCCCATCCGCGACGTGGTGCGCCCCTACGGCGACGCGGGGCTGGTCCGGATCGCCGGGACGGTGCCGGAGTTCGTCGCGGCCGTGGAAGCCGCCCTGGAGGAGAGTCCGGAGGCGCGGCGGGAATGGCTGGAGCGGGTGGACGCCTTCCTGGCGGGGAGCTCCTGGGACCTCACCTGGCGGGGCATGGTGGAGCGGATCGACGAGGTGGTCGCCGGGCGGGACGCCTCGCTCCACGCGGCGGATTGAAGCGGTCGGGAGCGCGGCAACGCCCGCGGCCCGTGACGGAAACCCGCGCTGAAAGGGCGCCTGTATGTTCGACTACCTGATCGTCGGTGCCGGGTTCGCGGGAAGCGTGCTCGCCGAGCGGCTGGCCTCCGGGGCCGGCAAGAAGGTCCTGGTGGTGGACCGCCGCAACCACGTGGGCGGAAACGCCTACGACCACCACGACGACCACGGGATCCTGGTCCACCGGTACGGGCCGCACATCTTCCACACCAACTCGCGCGACGTGTTCGAGTACCTGTCGCGCTTCACCGAGTGGCGGCCGTACCAGCACCGGGTGCTCGCCAGCGTGGACGGGCAGCTCGTCCCCATCCCCATCAACCTGAACACCATCAACCAGCTCTACGGGCTGACGCTGAGCTCGTTCGAGCTGGAGAAGTTCTTCGAGTCCGTGGCGGAGCCGCGGGAGCAGCTCCGCACCTCCGAGGACGTGGTGGTGAGCAAGGTGGGGCGGGAGCTGTACGAGAAGTTCTTCCGCAACTACACCCGCAAGCAGTGGGGGATGGACCCGTCGGAGCTGGACGCCTCCGTGACGGCGCGCGTCCCCACGCGCACCAACCGCGACGACCGGTACTTCACGGACACGTACCAGGCGATGCCCCTGCACGGGTTCACCCGGATGTTCGAGGCGATGCTGTCGCACCCGAACATCAAGGTCATGCTCAACACGGACTACCGGGAGGTCGAGGACGTCATCCCGTTCCGGGAGATGGTCTACACGGGGCCCATCGACGAGTTCTTCGACTTCCGCTACGGAAAGCTCCCGTACCGCTCGCTGGAGTTCCGGCACGAGACGCTGAACACGCCGGTGTTCCAGGCCGCCCCCGTGGTCAACTACCCCAACGAGCAGCTCTACACCCGCGTCACCGAGTTCAAGTACCTGACCGGACAGGAGCATCCCAAGACCAGCGTGGTCTACGAGTTCCCGTGCGACGACGGCGACCCGTACTACCCGGTGCCGCGCCCCGAGAACGCGGAGCTCTACCGGCGGTACAGGGCGCTCGCCGACGCCACCCCGGACGTTCATTTCGTGGGGCGGCTCGCCACCTACAAGTACTACAACATGGACCAGGTGGTGGCCCAGGCGCTCACCACCTTCGCGCGGATCACGGGCACCAAGCGCCCCAGGCAGCCCGACATCGGGCGGACGGAGCCCGCAGCGGCGCCGGCCGGACTCGCCGGGGGAGATGGAGCCCCGTCCCGGAACGTGGGGCGGGAGCCCATGGCCGCCGCTCCCCGAGCGGGAGAGGAGTAACCGCGGAGCCGGGCCGGCTGAACGGGCGTGCCGGTACTCACCCGGCGAGCGGGCGGCCTGCATGGGTACCAGTGAGGCGGTGCGAAGGCTGCTACCGCCGCGCGGTGTCGGCCCCAGGGCGATGCAGCGGCCTGCTCAGGTCCATTTCCCAGGGACTGGGATCCGGGCCGGTAGACGCGCCCTCTCGATAGTTGGCAAGCCCCTCGGCGCGCGTGAACCCTGCGTCCTGCGCCGCGTTCACGGCGAGGATCACGTCGTAGCCGACGACTCCGGGATCGCTCAGGATGTAGACGGATCTCCGGAACTGTGCCGGGTTCTCGCGGCGCAGCCGCTTCGAAAGCTGCTCGGCGGTGAGGGCATCGGGGTCGCCCGCGACGAAGTATTGTCCGCCCGGCTTGATCCGAAGCTGCAGGCCGGTCGCGGCGATCTCCGATCGTGCGGCGGCAGGCGCGGACGGCGCTCGATCGTCCTGCGGACCGCAGCCGGATGCCCCGAAGGTGAGGGTGAGCAATGCTGTGCATACCAGGACAGAACGCGTCGGTGACATGATGGCCTCTCGTCTCGGGTTGAAAACGGGATCAGGCATCCGGATCATGCGGAGATGGGTATCGGCCACGAGACCATCGGCCTTCCGTCGCAGTCGGTGACGATCGCACGACCGTAGCTGTCGAAGCCGAGCAAGGAAGGGTAACGCGCCGCGAGATCTTCAACAGCCCGCCTTTCGCCCCGTTCGGCGAGCTTCCCAACTGCATCCACCAGCATCACGCCGAAGAGGCTGCACGAAAAATGGTTTCCGGTACAGTTGCCGTACTGAGAGTTCGAATGGCAGCTGTTGAAGGCGGAACAGTGCATGTACCAGTAGCTGCCGAACCATGAATGCCCGAACACGTGCGCGGTGCCATCGTAGTTGTCGTAGCACCTCCCGCAGGTACCATCCTCCTCCTGAGCCGCGATAGGCGGGGTAAACACTGCAGCGGCGAGAACCACCGCTGCCACTGCCGCGCTGATGAGCCGTGTCATACGCACCTCCTCGTCCAGGTTGGGGCTCGATCCGGACACCATGCGCCCACACGGGCCGGCGGCCTCCCGATAGGTGCGCCACCTCGCCGCACTTTATGTGCCGATTCTTCTAGATCGTAGGGCGGCAATTGCCACGGGGAACAGGGTGTCAGGCGGACTGAGCCCGCGGTGGCGTCAGCAGGCGGCGGGTGGGGAAGCGGAGCCCCGTCGCCGAAGCCGATTCGGCCGCGCCTGGGCTCCGGACCGCGACGAGGGGACAGAGCTTCTCCCGCGCCGGTGGGGCAGCCGTGTCCCACTCCTGTTCTTCCCAGGACCCACCCTCGTGCCCGGCCTCCCGCCGCGCGCCTTGGGATTCCCCCGTCTGCCCAGCACTTTCGCGTGCACGGATCGATGCGCTCCCTCTGGCGCATTGTTCGCATCGGACGCCCTGCCGTCGGCGCTCCACCCGTCCTCGCCCTCGCCCGCGGACACAGCCGGATCCGGCTCCGCGGCGCCCACCCCCCCGGCCCGAGAGGTGCACCATGGCCGCAAAGATCGGTGTCGAGAAGACCCACTTCACGCTGGACGTGCTCGGGCGCTACACCTGCAACACGGACATGGAGGCGGCCGAGGCGACGAATCGACCGGATGCCCGCCCCTTCGACGTGATCGTCATCGGAGGTGGAAGCTTCGGCCCCATCCTGGCGCAGAACGTCTTCTTCGACGATACGACCCACAGCCGGCGCGTTCTCGTGCTCGACGCGGGCCCGCTCGCCCTCCCGGAGCACCAGCAGAACCTCCCCGTCCTCGGCGACGTCGAGTCCGTCGTCCGGGAGGTGCCGTGGCAGGCCGATCCCCGCCTCGCGTTCTCCGGGCTGAGAATCATGCTGGGCGGGCGCTCCGCCTTCTTCGGGGGGTGGTCGCCGCAGCTGCTGGACGACGCGCTGCACACGGAGATGCCCCGCACCCGGTGGCCGGACTCCGTCGTCCAGGAGCTCAAGACCACGTACTTCCCGGGCGCGGCGCAGCAGCTCGCCGTGGACGAGACCAACGACTTCATCTTCGGCGAGCTGCACGAGGTGCTGCGGCAGCGTCTGGCCGCCGGAATCGACAACGGCAAGGTCACCGGGGCGATCCCGCTCGACGACCTGGAGCTGCGCCTCAGGGTGGATCCCGCCACACCCGCCGCTACGCAGCGGCTGATGAAGCTGGAGGCGCCGCTCGCCGTGCAGAGCAAGTCGCCCCGCCCGGGCTTCTTCCCGTTCAACAAGTTCAGCGCCGTACCGCTGATCATCCGCAGCGCCCGCGAAGCCCAGTTCGAGGTGGGAGAGCTGCTGGACGACCGCACGGAGCTGGGTGAGAACGAGCGGAAGGGGGACGACGCCAAGAAGCGGTACATGGTCGTCCCGCGCATCCGCGTCACCCGGCTGGAGACCGGCCCCGGCGCCGACGGCCAGGCGCGGGTCACCGGGATCCACGCCCGGCGGCTGGAGGCCAACGGGAGCGAGACGGACGTCGCCTTCCCGGTCCGCGAGGGGGCCAGGGTGGTGATCGCGCTGGGCACCATCGAGTCGGCGCGGCTGGTGCTCAACTCCTTCTCCGGACTCCCCCGGCAGGACCTCGTCGGGGCCAACCTGATGGCCCACCTGCGATCGAACGTGGTGATGCGCATCCCGCGCGGCTCGCTGCCGGGAGGCCTCCCCCGGGAGCTGCAAGCGTCCGCGCTGCTGATGAAGGGGGCGCACCGCTACCAGGACGGCGACGGGGCGACCGGGTACTTCCACCTGCAGATCACCTCCGCCGGGCTGGACAACCTCACGGACGACGACCACGTCGAGCTGTTCATGAAGGTGCCCGACATCGACTTCTTCGAGGACGTGGCCCAGGCGGACGACCAGCACGTCGTCATCACCATCCGCGGCATCGGCGAGATGGAGCCCGACAACCCGGCCAGCCGGGTCGTCCCGGAGCCGGGGACGGACCGGGTGCGCGCCATGATCGTGCCGAGCGCGCGGGACGAGGAGCTGTGGGACGCCATGGACCGGGCTTCCGACCAGGTGGCGCGAGTCTTCGCGGGCGGCAAGGACTTCGAGATCCGGATGCCCGACGGACGATGGAAGCCCGTCACCCCGGCGTCGGACCTGGAGCAGGAGCTGCCCTTCACCTTCCGCGACCAGGGCCGGTTCGATGGAGAGGCGGGCCGCCGGGGCAGGCGAGACCGCCTGGGGACGACGCACCACGAGGCCGGCACGCTCCGGCTGGGATCGAGCCCGGACGATTCGGTGGTCGACGAGAACTGCAGGCTCTGGGGGGTGGAGAACGCCTACGTCGCCGGGCCCATGCTCTTCCCCACCATCGGCTCGCCGAACCCCATGCTGACCGGGACCGCCTTCGCGCGGCGGCTCGCCACTCACCTGGTGGAGACGATGCCCCACCACGTCCCCGTGGCGACCCCCGGCTTCACGCTGCTCTTCGACGGGCGAACGCTCGGCGGGTGGAGGATGTCCACGATCCGCGACGAGAACGGCCAGGAAGCGGGGCGGACCAATCCGGGGCGCTTCATCGTGGTGGACGGCGCCCTGGAGGCGACCCCCGGCACCGGCCTGGGCCTGCTCTGGCACGCCGAGCCCATGCCGCCGGACTACGTCCTGAAGCTGCAGTGGAAGCGCTTCCGGCACGAGGCCAATTCCGGCGTGCTCCTGCGGTTTCCCGACCCGCGGAGCAAGGGCTACCGGAACACCGCCTGGGTGGCCAGCCACTTCGGCTACGAGGTGCAGATCGACGAGCTGGGCGCGCCGGACGGAGCGGACAGGCATCGCACCGGCGCGATCTACGGCGTGGAGGCCCAGACGCTCTCCCTCCAGGGCGCCCGGCCCGCGGGCGAGTGGAACGACTACGAGATCCGGGTGGAGGGCAACCGCTTCACCGTGCTGCTGAACGGCGTGCAGGTGACGGACTTCCTCAACGGCGACCCAGACCGCGGGCAGCCATCCACCGACGCCGTGCCGACCTACGTGGGACTGCAGATCCACCCCGGCTCGCGGATGGCGTTCCGGAACGTCGAGTTCAGACCGCTCTGAGCCCCCACAGTCCCTCCACGCAGGGTGCCACGATGATCGACCTGAACGAGGTGGGTGCAGCGCCGTACCGGGACGCCGCGGGGCACCGCCGGGTCCGCTTCGGGCTGTACCTGCCGGGAATCACCTACGACAAGGGCTACCGAGTCCGGGTGCGCGTCATCCACGCGCGCGACCAGTTCGTGCGGGAGATCGAGCCCCGGGTCTACGACCTGTTCTGGCACAAGGGCTCGCCGCTCGACCTGTGGGACACGACCGTGGACCTCACGGCCGACGCCGCGGGCAACTTCGGCGCGGAGGGCCGCTACCTCTACCGCTTCCAGCTGCTGAGAGGGGAAGAGGTGGTGACCTTCTGGTTCGCGGACCCGTTCGGGCGGGCCGCCGGCCGGGGCACCGTTTCGGCCTTCGACGTGGAGGACGCCCCGGAGCCGTTCGACTGGAACGACGGGGCGTTCCGCGTCCCCGAGGTGGACCGGATGATCGTGTACGAGCTGCACGTCGGCGAGTTCAACGAGACGTTCGACGGCCTCGTCGCACAGCTGCCGTACCTGCGGAGCCTGGGCGTGAACGTCCTGGAGCTGATGCCGGTGTCCAACGTCAAGGAGGACGTCGAGTGGGGGTACACGCCGCTGGGCTACTTCGCGCCGGACGACCGGTACGGAGGCCCCGAGGGGATGAAGCGCCTGGTCCGCGCGTGCCACGAGCAGGGGATCGCCGTCATCGTGGACGCGGTGTACGCCCACGCCCACCCGGAATTCCCCTACAACCTGGTGTACGAGACCTCGGGGGAGCCGAACCCCATGATGGGCCCCTTCGCGGAGGAGTTCTTCGCGCGCGCGGGGGTGGACTACGACCGGGAGTTCGCCCGCGAGTACTTCTTCGCCGTCAACCGGCACTGGCTGGAGGAGTACCACGTGGACGGCTTCCGCTACGACTACGTCCCCGGGATGCTCGACGGCCCGACCGGCAACGGCTACGCGGCGCTGGTGCACCACACCTACCGGCACTCGCAGCAGCCCGGGGCGTTCCCCCGCTTCGCGGGGCCGGACGGCCGCAGCCTGATCATCCAGTGCGCCGAGCACCTGCCGGACGCGCGGGGGATCCTCTCCACCACGTACTCCAACACCTGCTGGCAGAACGGACTGCTCGACGAGGCGGGCGCGCAGGCGGGCGGGCCCGTCCGGGTCTCGTTCGCGCACCAGCTGGACCCGGAGCTCATCGGCTACCCCAGCCACTACCGAAACCCGGCGACCGGCGAGGTCCTCCCGGCGGCTCCGTTCCAGTACCTCGAGTCGCACGACCACAGCCGGTTCATCAACCGCTTCGGCGAGCAGCGGCTGCGCGACCTGCTCGACCAGCCGTACGGCGACCGCGGCCAGTTCTACCGGACGCAGCCGTACGTGATCGCCCTGTACACGTGCAAGGGCGTCCCGATGCTCTGGCACGGGCAGGAGTTCGGCGAGAACTGGAGCGTTCCCTCCGGCGGGCTGGGGCGGGTGCTGCTCAGCCGGCCGCTGCACTGGGAGTACTTCTACGATCCGATGGGGAAGGCGCTGATCCGGCTCTACCGCATCATGGCCTCGCTGCGGTCTCGCTACCGCGCGCTGCAGAGCCGCGGCTACCTGTACTACTACGACGACCCCTTCCACCGGCGCAACGGGATCGTCGCGTACCGGCGCAGGGCCGAGCCCCGCGACGGCGCTCCCGCGGAGGACATGGTCGTGGTCCTGAACTTCTCGGACCGCGACGTGGACGCCTGGATCCCGTGGCCGGCGGCGGGGAGCTGGCGGGAGCTCATCGACGAGGCCGACGGCCACCGGCCCTCCGTGCAGGTGCAGCAGGACGGCGAGTGGAAGCCGGTGCGGGTGCCCTCCAGCTACGGGGCCGTGTACCTCCACCAGTAGAGGCGGTGGGTGGGAGGCGCCGCCCGCGGCTTCCGGGCATTCACCCCACCCGCTGCACCGCCAGCGCGAGGTCCGCGGCGAACGGCGGCACCTGCAGCCGCAGCCCGTCCTCCCCGGGCGCCGCCTCCGCCTCCCATTCGCCTGCGACCTGGCCGGCGTCGGTGTCCCAGGCGGTGACGCGGCAGCGCCCCGCGGCGAGCCCCGGCACGCGCACCTCGCAGGTGCACGGCTCCACGTCGCGCCGCAGCCGTCCGTCCCGGCCGAGGGTGTCCGTGCGCAGCAGCCACACCACCGCCTGGCCGTCGTCCCCGCAGGCGAAGCGCGCCAGCGTGGGCACGGAGACCTCCAGCTCCTCGTTGAGGTTGCGGCGGCGGAAACGGGTCCAGTCGATCAGCGGGAGGAAGTCCGCCAGCGCGCGCTGGGCCCGGCGCATGCCCGGCGTCAGCACGTGCGGGTGGCGGTTGGGCCAGCGCATCCCGCCCCCGGCCCCGCCGGAGGCGAAGTGCGCCCACTGCATGTGGCGGAAGTACTCGTCGTCGAACGGCTCGGGGAGGATGCGGTGCCGGTCCTTGAAGGCGTGGATCGGCCCGTGCTCGCTGTCGAAGAAGGGGCGCAGGTCCGGGGTCTCCGCCAGCGCGGCGCGCGTCAGCCGCCCCGTGCTGAGCGCAGGGGCGACGGTGTCGCGCGGGTCGTCGATGGTCCCCTTCTCGTAGAAGTGGCTGTTGGCGACGTCCAGATCCGGGTGGCGGAGGATGGGGTCCACCAGCGCCGGGTGCGAGATCAGCTCCGGCCCGAACACGGAGACCGTCTGGGGATGGGCGCGGCCGTGCAGGCGCAGCTCCAGGCCGCGGAGGAAGCGGCTCAGGTCGGCGATGACGTCGTGGAACTCGTGGAAGCGCCAGTCGCCCTGCGCGGGGTGGAACTCGTTCCACAGGTCCCAGGCGAAGAGCGCGCCGCTCCCCCCCCAGCGCTCCGTCGCGAAGGCCAGGCGCCGCTTGACGGCCTCGCGGGTCGCGGGACAGACCAGGAGCTGCGTGCGGTCCGCGCACGGCCCGCCGTTCCTGCGGTTGTAGGGGTGCTGGTGCCAGCGGATCCAGGTGAAGAAGGTGTCGAACGGGGTGAGCAGGATCCGCATCCCCGTCCGCTCGCAGAGCGCGAACAGGTCATCCCAGAGGCGCACCATGTTGGGCTGGAAGACGCCCGCCGGCCGCTCCAGGTAGCGGTGCTCCCGGTGCACGTACTCCAGCATCAGCCGCAGCACCGTGACGCCGTGCTCCCGCAGCCAGCGCAGGTGCGCCTCCACGCCGGGGAGGTCGCGGCGGCGGAAGAGCCCCGCCAGCTCGGGCCAGGTGATGGCGTCGTTCTGGCCGATGGGCGTCCAGGGCTCCCCGTGCTCGGTGACGAAGTACGGCGCGCCGGGCGCCACCTGGATCCAGGGGAGCGCCGGGGACGCGTCGGGGGGGGAGGAGCGGGTCGGGGCGGGCCGCGGCCGGGCTCGGGCGACGTTCCTGGCCGTGCTCATCGCCCCGCCGCCGAGGGGATCCCCACCCGCTCGTACAGCGCGTCGCGGTGCCGCTGCCAGTGCTCGCGCAGGCACTCCGTGGCGGGGCGGCCGTAGTAGTCCCACGGGAGCGACCGCTCGTTCAGCCCCACGAAGTGGGCGCCGTACCGGCCGGGCCCGGGAAGGTGCGGCGGGAAGGGGGAGGTGATGGCCACCTCCTCCACCCGGACCACCACCGGCGGCTTGCGGCGCGAGGCCGCGGCCACCTGCAGTCCCTGCTCGTCCAGCTCCGAGCTCATCACCACCGGGTTCTCGCGCAGGAGCGCCCGCATCTCGCCCTCGAAGTCGAACCCCGGCGGGATGCCGCGGATCCCCGAGTTCCTGGGCTCGTCGCCCGCGTAGCGCGCGAACTGCCCGTGCGCCGGCGTCACGTCCGCGGCGATCAGGCAGCGCTCCCGGTCTCCGGCCTCCAGCCACGCCCGGATGGACTCCGGCATCTCCCACAGGATGCAGTCGTTGTCGAAGGAGATCTCCCAGCGGTCGGGGTAGACCTGGAGGGGATCGAACTTCCACGCCTTCCCCTCCACCATGTTGTCCAGGTCGCAGTGGGGGAGGACCCACTCCGGGAGGCGGCCGGACGCCTTCAGCCAGCGGACCCCGTCCGGGAGGCGGCCGGTGCGCTCGCGCGCCTCCTCCAGCGGGACGGAGTTCACGCAGACGGTGTACGCCGCCTCCGGCCCGAACACCTTCCACCCGCCCCAGACGGCGAGCCGCAGCGCCTCGAACCCCTCCGGCGTCACGTCGCCGATGGTCCACCGGATCCCCACCTTCCGTCCCTGCGTCATCCCTCCCCTCCGTCCGACGTGGGGCCGCCCGGGTCCGCGCCGCGGGGCGACAATTCCTTCTGCAGGAACCACTGGTCCACGGGGACGCGGTGGTGCGTCCCCTCCGGCGTGGTGTACTCGTACTCCTCGTACTCCTCGCGCACCACCCGGTACCCCACCCGCTCGTAGAGGCGGCGGGCGTCCGGGTTGTCCTTTTCGACCCCGATCTCCGCCCGGGCAAAGCCTCGCGCGCGCAGCGCCTCCTCCGCCGCGGCCAGGAGCCGCGAGCCGATCCCCATCCCCTGGAAGGGGGGGAGCACCCGCACCGCCCAGAGGAGCCCGGTGCCGAGCAGCGCGCGCGCCCGGAGGTTGATCCAGGCCTGGCCCACGGGGAAGCGGTTCGCCTCCGCCACCAGCATCAGGTTCTCCCCGCGCCGCTGCATGGCGAACGCCTCGTGGATGATCTCCCGGTGCGGGGTGAACATCCCGAACCATTCCAGCCCTTCCAGGTCGTCCTCCCGGCAGGTGCGGATCACCACCTCCACCGGCCGGGTGAACCGGTCGAACGTTTCCGCCTCGCCGTCCTCGTCGCGCTTCACTTTCGCACTCCCGCACTCCGGCACTTTCGCACTCTTCTCCTCTTCTGCGGCCGGTCCTCCGTGCCCCAGGCGTACTTGTAGTCCTCCCGGCCGCGGAGGAAGTCGAACTCCGCGCACCCTCCCGCACCGCTTCCTCCACCGCGTGCCGAACGATCAGCCCTCCAGGGCTCACCTTGTCCCACTCCGGGTCGAAGCCGCTGATGTAGGAATACCCCCGGCCCCGGGCCGCGAAGCCGTAGTGGACGGCCACCGTCGCGCCCCCGACGCGGAGAGCGTGCAGGCGCAGCCAGCCACGCGCCAGGAACCCTGCGGCCACGTCCCGGTGGAAGTCCGCCACCCCGGGGTCGTGCAGCACGCCGTCCTCCCCCCGCTCCGTCCAGCGCGCGCGGTGCAGGCGCAGGAGCGCGTCGAAGGTCTCGTCCAGGCTTTCACGGTCCGCCGCCTCGAAGCGGACCTCCCCGGCCTTGCCGGCGCGCCGGTGCCGATAGCGCAGGTTCGTCAGCAGCTTCCCAGGGACGGTCTCCGCCAGCCCCTCCACGGAGTCCGGGAGCGCGGCCGTGGGACAGGGCTCCTCCTCCTCGACGCACTCCGACAGCCCGTCCGGGAGCGGAGCCCTGAGAAGCGGCGAGGCCGCGGGGAGGTCGCGGAAGTCGCAGGTGTCCCAGCGGTCGTGGTGCGCCGCCAGGTACGAGAGAAAGGCCCCGGCGCCTCCGCGGACCTCCGGGTCCACCAGGACGTCCAGGTGGTCCGTGATCCCGTTCCCCACCAGCGTGACCTGCCGCGTCCCGCTCTCCGGGTCCGTGTAGACGAAGAAGGGGGCGAGGCCCACGAGGCGGCCGTCCCGCCGCAGCGCCAGCGTCCACAGCCCCTCCCCGCCGAAGCGGCGCCACCAGGGGAGGAGCCACTCGGGCGACTGGAAGGGCGTGGCGTCCGGGGAGCGGTCCCAGAGCGCCGACCACTCGGCCCGGAGCGCCTCCAGCTCCGCGGTGGCGGTCAGCTCCTCCACGCGGAGCGCGGCGCCCGCCTCAAGCAGCGTCGGCACGCGCCCCCTCCGCACCGCGGCCACCGACCGTGCCGGCCGAGACGCGGGTGTACAGCTCCAGGTACCGATCCGTCATGGCCTGCAGGGAGAAGCGCTCCCGGGCGGCGGCGCGGCACTCCTCCCGGTCCAGCGTGTCCACCGCGGGGATCGCGTCGGCCATCTCCCGCACGTCGTCCACCAGGAAGCCGGTGCGCCCGTGCTCCACGATCTCCGGGAGGGCGCCGGACCGGAAGGCGATCACCGGCGTCCCGCAGGCCAGCCCCTTCATCGCCACCAGCGAGCTGGTCTCGGGGGCGCGGCTGGGGACCAGGAGGCAGTGGGCGGCGTTCAGGCAGCGGCGCTTCCGCGCGAAGTCCAGCGGCCCCAGGAAGCGGCGGCTCCGGTCCAGCCGCGGCCGGACCTCCCGCGCGAAGTAGCGCTCGTGCTCCTCGTACGGGAACACCTTCCCGCCGATCAGGAGCGGCACCCCGGCGCCGCGCGCCGCCTCCAGCGCGTGGTGGAACCCCTTCTCCGGGCAGACCCGCCCCAGCGCCACGGCGAAAGAGCGGCGGGCGTGGCGCGCGGCCAGGCGGTCCACGGGGACCCCGTTGGCGATGTGCGGGAGGAGCGCGGCGGAGGGCGGGCAGGCGCGCTGCTGCGCCTCGGAGACGCAGTGCAGCCAGGTGTCCCGGCGGGCCGTCCGGAACACCTCCGCGGGGTACCAGGAGGGCGGCAGGTGCAGCGTGGCCAGCACCGGGACGCCCGGGGGCGGGAGGTACTCCGGGAAGTCGATCCCGTGCAGGTGCACCAGGTCCACCGGGTGCCGCTCCAGCGCGTCGCGAATCGCCGCACGGTGGCGCGCCCACGGCACCCGCTGCGCCTGCTCCGTGATGGCCCCCTCGTGCCCGGGGGTGGCGACGAGCTCCCCCGCGACCTCGGATCCCTCCTGCGCCACCACCAGCGAGCGGTGCCCCGCCCGAACCAGCGCCGCGTCCAGCTGGAAGAGGACCTGCTCGGCCCCCCCCACCGCGCCCGCCCCCACCCCGGCGAAGGCGTACGCCACGCTCAGCACGGTCAGCACGGGGCCTCCCCGGTCCCGAGCGCCTCCAGCGCCTCCCGCGCCCGGGCCCGCCACTCGGCGCCCGTGCACCCCCAGCCGAAGCGCTCGTAGTTGAGCGTCCCGGCGTGCGGCGGCCGGGTGAAGTCGTACGCGGGCGCGGCGCGGAACTGCTCCCGGTCCGTGGGGAACCGGGCCAGCGTTTCCCGCTGCGTGGCGAAGCAGGCCAGCATCGCCTCCTTCCGGGTCCTCTCCGTCTCGGTCAGCACGGCCTCCACCTCCTCCCCTCCCGCCGCGGGAAGGAACTCGCACGTCGCCAGCCCCTCGCTCCGCGCGTGGTAGGAGGCGAACTCCACCAGCGCCGGGAGGGCGGCCCCCTCCGCACGGAGGAGGTATAGAGCGGAACGCATGGCGAATGCCGCCGCGTCGTGGTCCGGGTGCCCGCCCTCGTACGGGTGGGTCAGAACCAGCGCGGGACGCAGCTCCCGCAGCACCTCCGCCGCCCGCCGCGCCAGCCCCGCCAGGTCGAGCGACGCCTCCTGGTCGGCCAGGCGCAGCGTGCGGAGCCGCCCCGGACTGATCCCGGCGAGCGCCAGCGCGGCGCGCAGCTCCTCCCGGCGGACGCGGGCGTACTCCTCGCGCGAGGCCGTCTCCGGCGCCCCCCACCACCGCCGGTCGCGCGGGGCCCCGTCGGTGACGTGGACGATCGTCACCTCCGGAAGCCGTGGCAGGAGCGACGACGCGCCCACGGTCTCGTCGTCCGGGTGGGCGGCGAAGACGAGCGCGGGGCCGGCGAAGTGACCGGCCCCGCGCAGGAAGTCCATCACCTCGCCCGTGTCAGGTGGCATAGCGCCGTGTCATCCGCGCGCAGAAGTCCGCGAACTCCTCGATGCGCCTGGGCGGGCTGGTGTAGTGCGGGACGACGCCGGCGTGCTCGGGCGTGAAGCAGAAGGTCACGGTGACGTCGAACTCCTCCAGCGCCCGCATCTGCCGGTCGAACCAGCGCTCCGCCTCCGGACGGTGGTCGTCCGACCAGCTCAGCCCGGTACGGAGCTTCTTCACCCCCAGGTCGCGCAGGCAGCGCACGGCATGGTCCAGCCGCGGGTCCTCGAAGTGGAACCACTGGCAGACCCCCATCTCCGGGGTGAACTCCGCGAAGCGGCGCTGCGCCCGCTTGGGCCTCCCGTCCGGGCCGAAGAGCCCCATGTGGAAGTGCCGGAAGTACGACGACCCCTCGCGCTCCCTGTGGCGGGTGGTGGCCCCCCATGCGCGGGGGAGGTCGAAGAGCGAGTACCAGTGGATCCGCCCCACCTGCCCCAGGAGCAGCTCCGCGGTCCGCAGCAGCCCGTACTCCTGCGTCTCCTCCGCCGCGAAGGTGGAGACCCCCACCTCCGACACCCACACGGGGAGCTCCGTCTCCGCACGGACGGCCGCCAGCTTCTCCGGCCACTCCTCGATCATCCACAGGTTCCAGTCCAGCGGGAACCCGTGCACCGCCACCACGTCGAGCACGTCCAGCACCCCCTGCTCGCGCATGTTGCGGATGAACCACGGGTCGATGGGGGAGATCCCCCCCAGCACCCTGAGCACCCGCGGGTTCTCCGCCGCCACCGCGCGCGCCGTCTCCCGGGTCATCTCCGCGAAGGTGCGCCACCCTTCGTCGATCCCGAAGTCCCAGTGCGAAGTGTTGTTCGGCTCGTTCCAGATCATCACCGCCTCGACCACCGGCCTACCTCCCCCGGGCGGGGTAGACGGCGCGCGGCTCCGCGTCCGGGAGCTCCGTCACACGGCACAGGTAGACCTCGTCCTCGGGGTGCTCCACGACGCGGAACCCGGCGCTGCGCAGCATGGCCTCGGCGCAGGCGGCGTTGGGGATCCACCAGTTGGTGGGGTCGCCCGTGTAGCGGCGCTCCACAAAGTGCATCTTGGGGTAGTCGGGGCGGTCGAACACCTCCGTCTCCGCGAAGGGGTAGTCCGGCTCCAGCGGCTCCACCTCCCGGCTCCCGCGCTGCATGCTCTGGAAGAGCAGCAGGTCGCCCACCACGTGCTCCCGCAGCAGGTCGAGCGCCAGGAGCGGGTGCCGCAGGTGGTAGAGCACCCCCATGAAGATGACGAAGTCGAACTTCTCCCCCAGCCGGCCCACGTCGTACACGGAGAGCTTGCGGTACTCGACGTCCAGCCCGTTGACCTCCGCGGCGAAGCGGGCCTGCTCCAGGTACAGGTCCTCGCTGTCGATCCCCACCACGCGCTCGGCCCCGCGCCGCTTCATCTCCATGGAGTAGAAGCCCGCGTTGCACCCGATGTCGAGCACCGTCTTCCCCGTGAGGTCCTCCGGGATCACGCGCGCGAACCTGCGGAACTTGAACGACGGGTAGTCGCCCAGGAAGTGCCCCGGCGCCGTGCGCACTCCGCGCAGGTCCAGGTTGTGGAACCAGGGCTCCAGCGCGCGGACCCGATCCCGGATCGCGTCCGTCGAAAGGCCTCCCTCCACTTCGGCTGCCAGGTTCACCGCGTTTCCTCCCGCCTCAGGTGAGCGCCACGGGGCCCGCGGGGAGGGCTTCCGCCCCCGCCGGCCGCTCCTCCAGCACGTGGATCGCCTCGCGATACCCGTGCAGCGTCCCCACGTCCACGTACGCCTCGCCCGCCCGCACCCCGCGCGCCTCGCCGCCGCGCGCCAGCCAGGCGTTGACCAGCGTCCCGATGTACTCGTCCCTCCGCCCCCGCTCCTGCCAGAGCTCGTGCAGCTCGGCCAGCACGGAGCCGCGGAGCTTGAACGCGCCCCAGATCCAGTGCGACTCCGCGCCCGCCTGCTTCACCTGGATCTCGCGCACCCGGCCCTCCTCGTCCGTGACCACCGCGTCGAAGAACTCCGGGCGATCCACCGGGAAGAGCAGGAAGGAGAGGCACCCGTCCGGGAGCGCGGCGAGCCCGTCCTCCGGGAACCAGATGGTGTCCGGGAGCCCCACCAGCACCTGCTCGCGCGGCTCGATCAGCGGGAGGGCCCGGAAGATGGAGTCGCAGAGCCCGGCCGGCTTCGGCTGCACCACGTAACAGACCCTGGCCGGGCCCACCTCGCCGCCGTAGTAGCCCAGGATGTCGGACTTCCCCGGGGAGATCACGAAGCAGATCCGGTCGGCCCCGCCGCGGACCATCCGCTCCACCAGGTACTCGCTCACGGCCCGCGGGCGCTCCACCCCGTCCTCCATGCGGCTCCCCACGGGGAGCAGCTCCTTGGAGAAGGCCAGGGGCTGGATGCGGCTCCCCGCCCCGGCGGCCGGTACGATCCCCCACATCGTCACACCTCCATCGAAAGGGTCCCGTCGGGCTCCGGCACGTCCGCGCCGCCGAACGGGTCCCGCCCGGCGAAGGCCGCCTCCAGCGCGGCCTCCAGCTCGCGGGCGCGCCGGTCCGCGGTGTGCTCGTCCAGCGTCCGCTCCCGCGCCCGCCGGGCGATCCGCTCCAGCTCCTCCTGCGGCATCCGCAGCGCGGCGAGCGCGTCCCCGGTGGTCCGCCCCACCAGGATCTCCTCCCCGGGGGCGAAGAACTCGTCCAGCCCCTCCCAGGCGTCGCTCAGGATGGGCGTCCCGCACGCCGCCGCCTCGAACAGGCGCCCGGAGGGGCAGTGCCCCATCCGCGCCATGGCCCCGCGGGTCACGTTCAGGGTGATGCGCGAGGACGAGTAGAAGGCCGGGTGGTCGCCGGGCGGGAGGTGCCGGACGAAGAAGACGTTCTCCGTCCAGGGGAAGTCCTGCGGGTAGAGCGCCCCGCCGATCAGGAAGCGCTGCTCCGGGCACCGGCGCGCGGGCTCGATGAAGAGGGTCTCCAGCGCGGCCTGCCGGTCCGCGGCGTAGGTGCCCAGGTACGACAGGTCGGCGCGGAAGGTGTCGTCCGGCGGGACGCGGCGGTGCACCTCCGGGTCCGCGCTCCCGTACAGCGGCACGGCGCGGCGGGCGCCCAGCCGTGTGCGCAGCTCGCGCAGGGCGGCGCCCCCGGTGAAGCTGAGCACCAGGTCGAAGTCGCCCAGCCCCCAGGGGGGGAGGTACGGCACCGTCTCCCCGCGCTCCAGCGCCTGGAGCGTGACGGGGGTGTCCATGTCGTAGAAGACCCGCAGCGGGGTGCGGGCGCCCAGCAGGAGCTCGGAGGCGGCGACCCCGTCCGGGCAGTACGAGGTCACCATCCCCACGTCGGCGTCGTCCAGGTGCCGCCGCGCGGCCGGGAGCGCCTGCTCCCACTCCGGGTAGAGCACCAGCTCCCCCCCCTCCAGGCGGTGCAGGTCGCGGTGCTCGGCGTAGTAGGGTACGTCGCGCTCGAAGAAGACCACCTGGTGGCCGCGGGCGGCGAGGGCTCGACAAAGGCCACGCCACAAGGTGGCGTGGCCGTTCCCCCACGAGGAGCTCACCGTCAGGCCGAAGATGACCAGTTTCATGCAGCCGCTGCACCCCTCCCTGGTGACGGACGCGGCGCGGGAGCCATTCGTACGCCTCCCGCGGGCCGGTCCCGGCCGGCGAAAGCGGCTGCGGGACAGGGGCGAGTTCCGCGAAATCCATGCCTTGCGGAGGCCCGAGGAACGTAGATGCCCTGGAAATTCCGGGACGTGCGGAGGTTATCCGGACGCCGGGAACATGTGGCGGACGGGCCGCCGGAGGGAAGGGGCGATCACGGGAGCGGCCCTCCCCCGGCGCCCTCGCCGGGCTCCGGCAGCAGCTCGCCGATCTGGGCCAGAGAGGTCTCCAGGACCACCACGTGGCGGAGCACGTCGGGCCGGCGCTGCCCCAGCTCGCGGAGCAGCCCGGCCAGGGTGGCGGAGAGGCCGCCGCGGTTGGGCACTTCCAGGTCGTACAGCATGGCGATGGCCGCGCTGGCGTCCATCTGCATCTCCCGGGGGCTCCCCGGCAGCCGGCGTGTCATCCGGCGGAGGAGCCGGTCCAGCGTGGCGTGCAGGCGCCGGAGCTCTTCGGCGGAGGGGGCGGGGTGGTCCATGGACGACGGGTCTCGCGAGGGTGGAGGCGATGCGGGCGAGAGGCCACGTCAATGTTCGGCGCCGCGGACGGGGCGCGCAAGCTCCGCCGCCGGGCAGCGGCGAGGGGGGGGGGGGGGGGGGGGGGGGG
>DASYWD010000293.1 GCA_035936415.1 Longimicrobiaceae bacterium | reverse complement strand
CAGCACCGAAGACGCGCGGGCCACGATCGGCCCGCGCTTCCTTCATTCTCTCCACCGCTCCCAAGCAGCCTGCACCCAATCGGGCGGGGGGAACCCTGCCTCTCCCATCGTCTGCGCGACGTGCTCCAACATAACGCGCAGCGCACGGCGCCGTGATTCCTCCGGCAACCCCCGCAGCATCCAATCCAGCAGCTCCAGCGCCACGGCCGGGGCCACCCCGTCCAGGTGGCCCAAGCGTAGGGATTCCCTGTAGGCCGCGAGCGGATACACGATCCAACGGGGCGGGACCTGTCCGGCCTTGTGCAGCGCACGCACGAAGCCGTCTAGGAATCCGACCATCTTCCGGGTGCGCTCGCCGCGCCGGATCGTCACTTCAAACGCCAGCATGGCGGCAGTCAGGAGCGGATCCCAACTCCCGCGCTTCGGCTCCCCGGTCACGCTTCCCCCGGTCCTGGCGGCTCGCCTGGGATCTCCCCCGGTCCGTCTCCCCACCGGCCGTACCTCTCCTGCCCTATCAGGATCCACTCGGACACCGGGTAGCCTTCCCGCTCCAGCGTTAGCCGGAAGTGCTCCAGAAGCGCCCGGCGTGTCCGTGGCCTCTCTTCCTCCGGGAGATCCTTTAGAAGCCAGTCCAGAGCGCCTAGCATTTCGTCCGGGGTGAGTCCGTCCATGCGCCCCATGCGTTCGGCCTCCCTCGCCGCTGCCAACGGATAGAGGATCGTGTAGGGGACGGTCCCGCCGTCTTCCCCCATGATCTCCCGTAGCGTGTCCAGCATCCGAATGATTCCCCGCGTCCGCTTCTTCCGGGGGAGCCGGTCCGCGTACATCGTGAGCACGAACGGCAGCAGCCGCTCCAATCTGAGTCGTGCGCTCTCTTCTTCCCCGCCCGCGTCCGGCTTGCGCTTCCCCATGTGCCTCCGCAGATTCCCGAGTGTACCCACTCCAGAATCTTACGAATCTTACGCGGAAGCATAAGCGCCGCGTGGGGCAGGCACAATGCCTAGCCCTGAACGCGGCGTGTCTGTCGAGACACTGAGGAACGCAGCGGCGAAGGCGAGGAAGGCGCACGGCCTCCGCGCGACGGCACGCGAGATCGGGATGAGCGGTCCCGGCCTGCAAGCGTTCTTGGACGGGACAGACCCGCAGCCGACGACCGTGGCACGCCTGACGGCGTGGTATCTCCGGACGGCTGCGGAGCGCGGGGACGTAGTGACGGGACCGACCGCACGCGCGGCGGTGGCGTTGCTGGTGGACTTCCTGCCGCCGAAGGAGAGAGCGGAGGCGCTACGGGAGATCCGCCGGGTACTGGAGAGGCAGGCGAAAGCGGCGGGAGTGCCGGTGCCGGATTGGGTGGAGGAGTTGAGCGAGTGAGCCGGCGGGCTTAACAGTTAGAACAGGTACGCCCCGCCCGGTTCAGGTCCGGAGCGGGGCGTTTTCGTCAAGTACATACTTCCGATGGCTTTTGACGCGAACGGTCGCATCTCACGCCTGCACCCCATCGATTACTGGCTGCCCCAGGGGCAGGTGGACGCGTTCACGTCGCTTTTGCGCCAGCACCTCCGCCCGCGGGTGAGCGGCCCCGGCACTGTCCGCCTGCTGCTCCAGCCGGGTGGGACGGCTGCCTACCAGATCGGCTACTCCGAACGATGCCCCCCCGAGTCAGGCACCCGTTTCAGCCTGATCGCTCCGGCTGCCACGCAGCTGCAGAAGGCCCAGCCGGTGCGGGTGCGCATGCACGTGGACGCGCAGGGGCGGGTGCAGGGCACGCAGGTGCTTACGGGCTCGGGCGATACGGAGGTGGACAGATGGGTCGCTCAGACGCTCCAGCAGCGTGAATTCTCTCCAGGGCTGATCGATGGGGTTGCAGTAGCCATGGACCACGAGGAGACCGTGACCGTTCGCGTACGCCAGTAGCTGAGCGCGCGGCGGTACGGACGCGGGCGCCGGGACTCCGTCGCCCACCGGATGCTCCTGCGCGTGAGCGCCCGGGTCCGCTCGAGCGTCTCGGTCCTAATCTCCATCTTCAGTCTCGTTCCGACCCACCTTCTCTCCCGTCCAACCGTCCTTTCTCGTGAGCTGCGACCCCGGAGGCCCCGGGCCGCAGAGCACCCCTGCGGGGTGGACACCCCGCGCAAATCCATCTCTCTCTCTGAGACCACCCGACTACCGGCTACCTGCATGGACCTTCATCGCTCGATCCGCCGTGCGCTCACCTGCGCCCTCGTAGCAGTCGCCTCGCTGAACACCGCCTGTGGCGATACGTCCGGCCCGGAGGACGCCGGCGTCGCCTCCATCGCCGTTACCGGAGCCCCCGCCGGACCGATCCTCGCCGGGACGACCGTACAATTGATCGGCACTCCGCTCAACGAGACTGGCGGTGCAGTCTCGAACAGGAAGATCTCCTGGAGCTCCAGTGACACCGCGATCGCGTCCGTGGATCCGAAGGGACTGGTCACCGCCGCCGGCGCGGGCCCCGTCGTGATCACTGCGGCGGTCGGGAAAAAGTCCGGCTCACTGACTCTCAACGTCTTCGCTGGAGGGCCGATCGGCGCCGACGGAGGAACGGTGACCATGAAGGGCGGACTCGCCACGCTGGCGGTGGAGCCGCGCTCATTGAGCGAGGCGACCACCATCCTGCTGCGACCCGCGACCTCCATTGCGCAGGACCCGCGGGGCGTCCCCGGAACCGCCATCGAGATCGCGCCCAGCACGCTCTCCCTCTGGAGGCCGGCGAAGCTCTCGATCCGGTTCGATCCCGGGAAGATCCCGAACAGCCTCCCGAGGTCGAGCCTCCAGCTCTACGTGTACGTCAACGGAGGGTGGAACCTGGTGCGGCAGAGCAGCGTCGACACGGTGACGAACACGGTGAGCGGCAGTGTCTCACGGGGTGGCACCTACGCGATCGTCAGCACCCCAGTGAACCGGATCGCCATCGGCGGGGCACTTGCCGAAGGTGCGCTGTACACCGGCCAGACGGGCGAGCTGCGGGCGCTGCTCTTCGACATCAACGGCGACACCATCCGGGGCCGAGGCGTCTCGTGGAGCAGCGCGACGCCGGCCGTGGCGAGCATCGACGGCAGCGGAAAGGTGAGCGCCCTCTCCGCAGGCACCGCGACCTTGAAGGCCAGCGTCGAAGACAAATCCGCCACCACCACCGTCGTCGTGCTGCAGAAGCCCGGTGCGAGTTGGTCGCACACGACGGAGTGGGCGACGCACCAGGGGGGTCCGCTGCACACGGGCGCGGTCTCGGCCACGGTGGATCCGGGCGTGTTCAAGGTCCTGTGGGACGTCGACACAGGCGGCGGGGCCCTCAATCCTCCGGTCGAGGGTGGAGGCAGGGTGTACGTGAGCAACAACCTCTACTTCGGCGACCAGAAGGCGTTCGCGTTCGATCTCGGCACCGGGGCACGGAGATGGAGCTATTCGTTCGGGAGCATCCACTCGGCGCACCCGCCCGCTTTCGGCAACGACCGGGTCTACGTCGCCACAGGCGGACACGGTGACTCCTACGTGCACGCGTTCGACGCCGCCACCGGGTCGCTTCAGTTCCGCTCGGGCTACGGCAACCAGTGGTCGCGCTGGTACGCTCCCGTCGTCGTGGGGAACACCGTGTACACCGCGGGAGGCTACTACGGCGGCCTCAACGCGTTCGACGCGACAACCGGTGCGCGGCGATGGTTCGCGAACACGGCCCAGTACGATGGGTGGTCGCCGGCCGTGAGGGACAACCTCGTTTACGCATACACGACCACCCTCACGGTCCACGACGCCGCTACCGGCACCCTCTCCTATTCGGTCGCTGATCCCGGATTCAGCTGGGGGGGCTACGACGTGTCCGCATCCCCGGCGCTCGGGAGCAGGAACAACCTGCTCGTCACACAGGGTGGCCGGCTCCTCTCCTTCGACCTGACCAATCGCTCCATCGGATGGCAGGTGAAGGGGCAGTACCGCAGAAACGTGACGGTGGCGGACGAGGTGCTCTACGTCTGGAACGGCACCCAGGTCGAGGCGCGGAAGGAGAGCGACGGATCCCATCTCTGGGTATGGCCTCTACCCGCAGGTGAGACGGCCGAGGGGAGCGTAATTGCCACGAAGAACATCCTCTTCGTGAGCTCGAACCGGCGCACCTATGCGATCGACATGGCGGCGCGGCGTGCCACCTGGTCATATCCTGCCGGAGGCCACCTGGCGGTCAGCAAGGATGGCAAGCTGATCATCGCACAGAGTACGGGCAAGCTCACCGCGATTGCCCTGAAATAGCTGTCGTACATGCCTGGCGGGCAGCGTACCGCTGCCCGCCAGGCATGCGCCTACCGAGTCCTGCTCGGTGAGCGACCTCCTCTCAGGGCTCGCGGGGCCGGGGGACGGCCCCCGGGTCCGTCTCCGCCCGCAGCTCGTCCAGCGTCACCACCCGCCCGCCGCGGGCCCAGCGCTCCAGCGTCGCCGCCTCGTCCTCCAGCCCCAGCCCCCAGGTGGCGTCGCGCAGCGCCACCGTGCGGTAGCCGCGCTGCTGCATCCCGTCCACGGCCTGGGTGACGCACACGTCGCGGGCGACGCCGGCCACCACGATCTCCAGCGGCTCGCGGAGAAGGGAGGCCAGCTCGTCCAGGAGCGCTTCCGCGCCGGGGTTCCCCTCGAAGACGCTGAAGCGCTCCTTCTGTACGAAGATGGGACGGCCCTCGCGGATCGCGGCGCGGGCAGCCTCCCGGGCCGACTCGGGGCTGGCGCCGCGGGGGAGGACGACGGGGTCCTCCGGGGCTACCGACTCCAGGATGTCGCCGCCGCGACGCTCCTCCGGGTCGTCCGAGAGCCCCATGCAGTGCGGGGGGTAGGTCCCCTTCGCGGCGTCGGGGGAGACGGCGTCGATCTCCGAGTCGCCCGCGGCGTGCCAGTCGCCCGTGTACACCAGCACGTCGCAGTTGGCCTGCATCCAGGCCACCGCCTCCTCGATCCGCTCCCGCGCGCGGACGGCGCCCGCGTCCGAGGCGTCGGTGAGGTGGCGGACGTAGAGGCGCCCGTCCGGGAGCATGAAGTCGTTCTGCACGTCCACGATCCAGCCGATCCGCGCGCTCATCCGCCGATCTCCTCCCAGTCCAGGGTCACCAGCCTCGGGTTGGGGCGGAAGCCCCGGCCCACCTTGCTCTGCGGCTCTCCGTCCACCTCCACCACGTCGGCGGTGTAGTCGAAGCCGGAGAGGAGCCCTCCGCTCCCGGCGTTGTGCCCCAGGAGGCTGCTCCCCACGCCGTACGCCGCCACCGGGACGCCCGCCGCCTCGAAGGCGCGGATCCGCGCCGGGGTGAAGCCTCCGCTCACCACGATCCCCACGTAGCCGAAGCCCTCCGCGTCCAGCGCATCGCGCATCTTCCGCACCAGCCAGGCGTTGACGCCGGTGAGCCGCTCCCGCCCCCACACCTCCGGGTCGTCGATCAAAGAGCGGTCGATCAGCCGCTCGCTGGTATCCACCCGCACGGAGGAGAGCACCCCGTCCCCGAACTCCGCGCGCATGGCGCGGGCGACGCGGACCGCGTCGGTGACGGCGTCGTTGCAGTAGTCCACCAGGCTGGCGATGCTCACCCCCGGCTCGCAGTCGCGCACGTAGCGCGCGAAGGCCAGGGTGGCCTCCACCACGTCGCCCCCGAAGGCGGCGATCATGGAGTGCGGCATCGTCCCGATCCCCCGCGTCCCCCACCAGGCGCCCCCCGCGTCGCTCGAGACGCTCCGCGCGCCCCCCACCTGGGCCGCGTACCCGTCTGGGGTCTGCACCCGCCAGTCGTCGTGCCGCGGCGCCATGAAGATCACCGGCTTCCCGGCCGCCGCCTCGATGGCGGCGCGCACGTTGGTGGCCACCAGCGTGCGCCGCGCCAGCACACCCAGGAGCGGCGTCTCCAGGTGGCCGAAGGCGCGGTACGGGCCGCGCAGGTGCAGCACCGGCTCCCAGGGCACCACCGGGTCGCCCTCCAGCAGGGTGTCCACCCGCACGTCGGCGGGGGAGTACCCCTGGGCGAGCTGCGTCTGGAGGAGGCGGATCGCCTCGTACAGCCCCGCCGCCACCCCGTGCTCCTTGGCGAAGACCTGGAAGGTCACGTCCGGGTCGCGCCCGGCGTGCGCCAGGGTCTGCACGGTGCGGAGGAAGTAGCGGTCGGAGAGCCACCCCTCCGGCATCCGCGGGTCGAACTGGAAGAGCGCGGCGGGGAAGCGGTGGAGCGCGGCGTGCAGCCGCGCGGCGCGTTCGGTGCCTGCCGTCTGGGTGGGCGTCATGCGTGTGTCGTCGGGGAGGAGGGCGGGTCGTGCCCGACAACGTAGGCCCCGCCGGGGCCGTCCACAATCGGGCGCCGGTCAGGGGCGGTCGGGCCCCGGCAGCCGCCCGTGCTCGTCGGCGTCCACTCGGCCGCCGCCCTCCCGTTCGGCTCCGAGCGAGTCCCGCGGGGTGTAGTACCGCTTCAGCCAGCGCGCCAGGCCGTCCAGCCCGGGGAAGAGGACGCGCTCGGTGACGTTGGCCTGGTCCAGCTTGTCACGCACCTCCCACTTCAGCTCCCGGGGGATCACCACCTTGCGGCAGAGCTCCGGGTGCGCCTCGGTCCAGCGGTCCAGCGAGGCGGCGGGGCGGGACATCAGCGAGAAGAGGGCGAACTGGTTGACGATGCGGTCGTCCAGCGACGGCGGCTCGAAGAAGAGGAGGAGGTCGTCGGGCGACAGCTCGCCCAGGTCCGCCAGCGACGGGGCGGCCTCGTCCAGCATCTCCACGGTGAACACCTGGCTCCCCTCCTGGCGCAGCAGCTTCCGCAGGGCGTCGGGGAGCAGCTCGTGCGCGCGGGTGAAGTCGATCGCGAAGATCGCCCCGTCCACGTCGAAGCGCGCCAGCTCCTGCGTGGCGAAGTGCATCGCCACCAGGGGGGAGAAGGTCCAGTCCAGCAGCCGGGTGGGGAGGCCGTGGTGCTGCGCCACGGCCAGCCAGTTCCAGGGCGAGTCGTGCTCCACGGCGGTGCGGCGCGCGTACTTGCGGAAGTTGCGCAGGAGGTGGTGCTCCATGGCCGCGTAGTCGCCGCCCAGCCGGTTGAGGCTGGTGGTGAGGTCGCTGCGCGCGTCGGAGAGCCCGCGGAACACGAAGGGCGAGCGGTCGCGGCCGATCTCCCGCCGGTAGGAGCCCTCGTAGAGGTGCTCGGTCAGCTCCGTCCAGGTGCGGGCACGGATCTCGGTCACGGGGCTGCCGCCGGCTCGGGTGGATCGTGGCGTCGGGGCGCCGAAACGGACGGATGGGATTCAAGAATCGGTCCCCGCACGGGAGCCCGGATCGTTCGTGGACCGGTTCACTCTCCCGAGATCGCCTCCCACACCGCCGCGGTGTCGCACAGGTCCGGGAAGAGGTGGTCCGGGCCGCAGGCGGCCAGCTCGGCGGCCGGGTGGCCGCCCGTCGCCACTGCGATGGTGCGCACCCCCAGGTGCTCGCCGCAGGAGATGTCGAACGGGGTGTCGCCCACGATGACGATCTCCTTCCCCTGGTAGCGGTGCCCCGTGAGGGCCTCCGCGCGCCGGACGGCGACCGCGGGGAGCTCCGGCCGGTCGGCGTGGTCCGATCCGAACGCCCCCACGCGGAAGCGACGGAACCCGATCCCCGCCCGCTCCAGCTTGAGCCGCGCTCCCTCCGCCACGTTCCCGGTGAGGAGCCCCAGCACCACGTCCCCACCCTCCGCCTCCACCCGCTCCAGCAGCGCGTGCACCCCGGGGAGCGCGCGCACCTCGATCCGGGCGACCTCGCGCTCCAGGTTCCGCAGGTACGCCCGCCAGAGCCCCTCCATCCCCAGCTCGATCTCCCGCGCCTCCACCCCGCCGGCCGACAGCAGCTCCCGCGCGATCTGCGGGTCGGTGCGCCCGGCGAACGAGTAGTCCCCGATGGGCCCCGTGGTCCCGAAGACCGCCACCAGTGCGTCGTGGAAGGCCCGCCGCCCCGCGCCGTCCGCGGTGAGCAGCGTGCCGTCTATGTCGAACAGGACCAGTCTGCGCATCGTCGCTCCGGTTCCGGTGGGCCGCCCCCGCGCAACAGGCGGGGAGCCGGGAGGGAGCAAATCTCGCTCCTCCCGCTACGACGGCTGGAGGTCGATCTCCACCACCACAGGGAGGTGGTCGCTCACCACCGCGCGGTAGGCGATCCAGAGCCGCCGCTGGGGGTCCTGCTCCAGGGTGCGGAGCTGGTGCCGCACGCGCTTGAGGGTGGCCGCGAGCCTGGCGACGTCCCTGGGCGGTCTCTGGCGGGGCCGGTCCAGCACCGTTTCCGCGGCGGTGATCCAGGCATCGAGCGGGTCGTCCTGGAGGGTGAGGACCGCCGCAGGCGTGTTCAGGAGCAGACCGTAGAGGGCGTCCGCGCGCTCCCGGACGATCCGGTCCAGGGCGTCGACCTCGGTGAGCATCAGGAGCGCCTTCAGCTTCCTCTCGATCGCGTCGATCTCTCCCGAACGGCCCCGCCTCGTGGCCTCCTGCTGGGCGTCGGCCTGGGCGATCACCTCCCTCCGGAACCAGTCGGTCCCGCCCTGGATCGCGCGGACGGCCTGGCGGAGGAGCGACCGGTACACGCGCCGGATCTCGAAGGCCAGCGCGGTCCAGACCGGCAGCTGCTGCGCCTGCTGGCCGCCGCGCCCCGTGTCGGACGTGTCGGCCTGATCGTCGGCGGTCTGCACGACCTCGTCGGTCCCCTCGTCCTCCTCGTCCAGCACCACGTCTTCGTTCTCCCCCAGGTCCGGGGCGGGCGCGTGGATGGTCATCCTCAGCAGCTCGTCCGGCAGCAGCCCGAGCAGCGCGGCGACCACGCCGCTCCGCACGGCGGCGGTTCCCCCCAGGAAGTCGAACGGCTGGTAGACGGCATCGTACGGCTGCGAGAGCACCTCCCCCCCGTCGGCGATGGTGGCGTACGCCGTGAGCGAGGTGCGCGGGTGGGTGCCGCCCGCGGTGCGCCGCAGGTAGCCGCAGAGGTGGGTGCCGTTCCGCAGCTCGCGCCGCATGAGGACGCGGCGCTGCCAGGCGGGGACCGACTTCCGGCTCTTCGGATCGGGCCGCGGCTCTTCCTCCAGGAGCTGGGTGGGGAAGTTGAAGTCGCCGAGGACCAGCGGCGGGTTCTGCTGGCCGGCACCGGCCTTCAGGATCTCGAGCAGGCTGAGCGCCCGCGCCCGCAGCACGTTCTCCTCCGCGGTGTAGGGGCTGTCGGCCAGGGCGTGGTCGTCCATCTCCCTGATCTCGGCGGTCCCCGTGAAGCGGTTGTGGTGCAGCGCGAGCGGGATCCACCGCCCGGAGCCCGCGGGGAGCCACACCTGGAGCGCGGACCTCCCGGTGAGCACGTCGTCCGCCTGCTGGATCCGGAGCGCTTCCCCCTGGAAGCCCTGCCTCATGATCCCGTAGGTCCCCTCGCCGTCGAAGCCGAACTGGGCGCAGGGGGCGCTGAAAAACTGCTGCAGCAGCTCCGCGGTCCAGGGACGGTAGACCATCCCGTACGTCTCCAGGTTGTACTTGACGAGGCCGACCCGCCGGAGGGCGTTCATGACCAGCTCCTGGTCCGGCGCGGCGCCGAGCGGTCCGAGGTCGCGGTCGTGCGAAGCCATCCGCACCTGCTGCGCCCCGGTGCAGAGGAACGACAGGAGGGGGAGCGAGCTTTCCGCCGAGGAGAAGGAGGTCCACACGGGGTCGTGGCGGGACTCGGGCTGCATGGCCCCGAACGCCTTGAGCACGAAGAGGATCCCCAGCTCCGCCAGCTCCACGAGGGCTCCCAGCTCCGCGGGGGCCTTGCCCCGGCGGGCCATCGACACGCCCTCGCGACACGCGTGGACGACGTTCCGGAGCTGCGCCACCTGCTCCCAGGACGCCGGCCCCTGCCCGATGCTGAGGGCGTCGCCGAGCCGCTGGAGCGGCCACGCCACGGCGTCGGCGAAGTTGGACTCGGCGGAGGTGAAGGGGAGCAGCCGGCCCCACGTCGCGTAGAACCAGGGGGGACCGGGGCAGTCGTTGCCGTTGCCGAGGCGAACGCAGTCGCCGTCGGCCGGCTCGGGGTACAGGGGCAGCCAGCGCAGCTCCCGGACGGCGGGGGAGGCCTGCGCCAGGATGCGGCACGCGTCCGCCATCTGCGCCCTGGTGACGGCCAGCTCCCGCGCGGAGTCGTGCGGGGCGATCCGGAACACGTTGGAGAGGAGCTGGAGCGCCAGCACGCGGTCGCCGGTGGGACGCCCCAGCTTGACGCGCGGGTAGTCCATCTGCACCCGCGGCACCGGGTGGGTGGCCGGGCTCACCAGGGGCTCGCACCACCGCGTGTCCCCGGTCCCCCGCATCTCCACCTCCGCCAGCCGCCGCGCCACGTGCGTCATGGCGGTGCCGACGTCGCTCCCCGTCTCCATGACCAGGAGCGCGTCCACGCCCAGCGACTGTACCAGGTGGGCGACGACAGCGACCCGCGCCTGGTTGCGGAGGGAATCGACGGGCGCCGAGCCGCGGGGCCGCTGGTCGCGGGTGAAGTTCTCCAGGTTCCAGAACAGCACCCGGAAGTAGCGGGGCGGCCGGGCGCCGGTGTTCAGCCCCGTCGGGGAGACGGTCAGCGGAGGTGTGGACAGGGGCGTGGACGGGGGGGCCTCGAGGATGTCCTTCAGCCTCCGCAGACGCTCCTCGAGCGGGGGGATGCCGGCGTCGAGCGCCTGGAGCTCCCGCCGGTCGATCTCGACCTGGGCCTCGAGCATCTCGATCTCGCCCTGCTTCTCCCTGGCGGTGGCCAGGAGACCGTTTCTCTCCTTGCGCAGCCTCGCCCACTCTGCTCCGGGTCCCTTCAGGTCGTGCTTGGTCGCACCCGCCTGCTCCAGCGTCAGGTACTCCTGCTCGGCGTCCTCCACCCTGACGGCGGCCGCCTCCCTCAGGGTCTGCTCGACGGTCGGCGTGAGATCGCCGATGCGGCTCTCCGCCTCCTCGATCCGGCTCTCGATCGAGCCGATATGCGCACGGAGCTCCTCCCACGCGGACACGGCGAGCTTGAAGGCGGCGACGGGGCCGGCGGGATCGCCGCACGGCTGCAGCCAGGCGCCGTGGGTGTCGAAGACGCTCTGCTGGGGGTTGGGAGGGGGCATGGTGCGTGGCGGCGCTCAGAAGCCGAACGCGGGCGGGCGCTCCAGGTGCGCGCGCAGCCGCTCCGGGTCGTCGTGGCAGGCGCGGACTTCCTCCCGCGTGGCGTCGTCCAGCTCGCCGGTGACGGGGAGCCCGCAGACGCGCTGGAAGGCGACGAGCGCCTGTGCGGTGGCGCGCCCCATCCGGCCCCCGTCCTGCGCGCACGCGAACCCCAGGTTGGTCAGCCGCTTCTGCACGCCCGAGAGGGTCTCGACAGGGTCCAGGTGGCCGAAGAGCAGCTCCCGCTCCGGCTCCCCCTCCACCGCGAGCCGTCCGCGCCGGGCGGTGTTGGGGAGGTACTCCCGCAGGCGCCCGTCGGCGTCGGTCCTGCCGCGGTGCTCCCCGCCGTCCACCACGAGCCGGTACGCGCGGTCCCCCGCCGGAGCGCCGCGCTCGTCGAAGAGCTGGATCTCGAACAGCATGGGGACGCCCAGCCTGCGGAACTCGTGTCGGGCCCCGGTCGCGCACTCCGCCTCGCCCGGGCGGAGGTCGGGGACGACCACCTCGTCGCCGGGGAGGAGGACGTCCATCCGCCCGCGCCTGGAGCGGAGGTCGTCGTTGGCGGGATCGCTCCAGATGGTGTCCGGCGCGAGCCCGTGGCGCTCCGCGAGTCGCGAGACGCTGTCGCCCTGGCGGATGATGTGTCGGACGGGCATTCGGGGAGTCGGCGGCGTGGGAAGGTAGGTTACAATAGACGGCTGGGCGGGGGAGGACAAGATACGTCTGAACCCGTGTATCGCTTCCTGGGAGGCGGGGTGGCACAGGCTCGACGAGAAGTCCGTTGCAGAGCCGCCTGAACGGCACGTCCATTGCGCCCCGCGGGAGCGGCCGCCGCGGGCCTCCCCCGCGGACCGGCCGCTCCACTCCACGCGTGCCCATGCTCCGGATCCTGTCTCTGCTTCTGCCTGGTCTCCTGCGTGACGCCCGCGCCGCCGCGGGCATCGCGCTGGCCGCGCTGCTGCTCGCCGCGTGCGGAGGCGAGCGCGGCGACGGGCGCACCGTGCTGAAGGTGTCCGGGAGCGCGGTGGGAAGGGAGGGGGAGGTCCTGCGCCGGCAGATCGCCCGCTTCGAGCGGCTCCACCCGGAGGTGGACGTGGAGGTGCAGCAGACTCCGGACGACGCCACCCAGCGGCACCAGCTCTACGTGCAGTGGCTGAACGCCCGCGTGGGCACGCCGGACGTGCTGCAGCTGGACGTGGTGTGGACGCCGGAGTTCGCCGCGGCGGGGTGGATCCTCCCGCTGGACCGCTTCGGCCCGCGGCGCGGGGACTTCTTCCCCGCGACCGTCGAGGCCAACACCTGGCGCGACACGCTGTACGCCCTCCCCTGGTTCGCGGACGTGGGGATGCTGTACTGGCGCACCGACCTGCTGGACGCCCCGCCCGCGACGCTGGACCAGCTCGCCGAGCAGGCGCGCCGCGGGCGGGCGGGCGCCGGGCCGCCCTCGCGGGGGATCGTCTGGCAGGGGGCGCGCTACGAGGGGCTGGTGACGGTGTTCCTGGAGTACCTGGGCGCCTACGGGGGCACCATCCTGACGCCGGACGCGCGGGTGGCGGTGGACAGCCCGGAGGCGGTGCGGGCGCTCCGCTTCATGCGCGACCAGGTGCGCCGCGGGGGGATCGCCCCGCGGGAGGTGCTCACCTGGCACGAGGAGGAGACCCGCTTCGCCTTCCAGAACGGCACCGCCGTGTTCATGCGGAACTGGCCGTACGCCGTCGCGCTCCTGAACGATTCCGCGGAGTCGCGCGTGGCCGGCCGCTTCGCCGTCGCGCCGATGCCCGCCGCGCCGGGGGGGCGCCCCACCGCCGCCCTCGGCGGCGCCCAGCTCGCCATCAACGCCCACTCGGCGCACCCGGAGGCCGCGTACCGCCTGATCGAGTACCTGACCGCACCGGAGCAGATGCTGGAGCGCGCCGCCGTGGCCGGCCAGTACCCCGCGAGGCCGGCGCTCTACGACGACCCGCGCCTGGCCCGGGCGCTCGGCGTCCCCACCGCCGAGGTCCGCCGGATCGTGGAGGCCGCCACCCCCCGCCCGGTCACCCCCATCTACACGCAGCTCTCGGAGATCCTGCAGATCCACCTGCACCGCGCGCTGGTGGGCAGGGTGGCGCCGGAGGCGGCGCTGCGGGCCGCGGCGGCGGAGATGGAGCGGGTGATCGAGGAGACGGGGATCAGGGAGGTGCAGGGGTGAACGAGCTTGTCTGACCGCCGCTTCGCCCTCGCCCTCGTCGCCCCGGCGCTCGCCACCATCCTGCTGGTGGCCGTCTTCCCGCTGGCGTGGACGGTGTGGGAGTCGCTGCACCGCCACGACCTGCGCATGCCGTGGCTCGGGAAGCCCTTCGTGGGGCTCGCCAACTACGGCGAGATCCTCCGCGACGGGCGCTTCTGGGGGGCGATGGGGAACACGGCGCTCTTCACCGTGGCCACCGTGACGCTGGAGCTGGTGCTGGGGCTCTTCCTGGCGCTGGCGATGAACCGCGCCTTCCGCGGACGGGGCCTGGTGCGCGCGGCCGTCCTCGTCCCCTGGGCGATCCCCACGGTGGTGGCGGCGCTGCTCTGGCGCTTCCTCTTCGACTCGCAGGCGGGCGTCGTGAACGCGGCGCTGCTGGGCGCCGGAGTGGTGGACGAGCCGCCGGTGTGGTTCATCCGCGAGTCGCTGGCCTGGGTGCCGGTGATCCTGGCGGACGTGTGGAAGACCACGCCGTTCGTGGCGCTCCTCCTGCTCGCGGGGCTGCAGAGCATCCCGGCGGAGCTGTACGAGGCGGCGGCGACCGACGGGGCCGGGCGGTGGCGGCAGCTCCGGCACGTCACGCTCCCGCTCCTCAAGCCGGCCATCCTGGTGGCGCTCGTCTTCCGCACCCTGGACGCCTTCCGCGTCTTCGACCTGATCTACGTCCTCACCGGCGGTGGGCCGGGGACGGCCACGGAGCCCATCGCGCTCTACACCTTCAACACGCTCTTCCAGAACCTGCGCTTCGGGTACGGCTCGGCGCTCTCGGTGGTGGTGTTCGGGGTCACCTTCGCGCTGGCGATGCTCTACGTGCGCGGGCTGGGCGTGAGCCTGGCCGGGGAGGACCGGTGAGGGGCGGCGGCGGGCGCTGGGCGGCGGCGGCCACGCTGGCGCTGCTGGTGGCCTTCGCGGCCTTCCCCTTCGCCTGGGCGCTGGTGGCGTCGTTCACCCCGGAGGCGGAGCTCTTCGAGGGGGGCGGCGTCTGGCCGCGGGCGCTGGTGGCGGACCACTACCGGGCGCTCTTCGACACGCGCGACTTCTGGATCCCCATCCGCAACTCCCTCGTCGTGGCGGGGGTGACGACGATCTTCTGCGTCGTCGTGGGGGCGCTGGCGGCATACGCCCTGGCGCGGCTGGACTTCCCGGGGAAGGCGCCGATCCTGGGCTTCATCCTGGCGGTGACCATGTTCCCGCAGATCTCCATCGTCAGCCCGCTCTTCCTGCTGCTGCGCGAGCTGCGCCTGATCGACACCTACCCGGGGCTGATCCTCCCCTACCTCACCTTCGCTATGCCGCTCACGGTGTGGCTCCTGGTGGGGTACTTCCGGCAGATCCCGCGCGACCTGGAGGAGGCGGCGCGGATCGACGGCGCCTCCCGCTGGCAGACCTTCACCCGGGTGGTGCTCCCGCTGGCGGTCCCCGGGCTGGCGACCACCGCGATCCTCACCTTCATCTACTGCTGGAACGAGTTCCTCTTCGCCCTCTCCTTCACCCTGGGCCCGGAGCGGCAGACCGTCCCCGTCGCCATCGCCCTGTTCCGCGGCCAGTACCAGGTGCCCTGGGGCGAGATCCTCGCCGCCGCCGTGGTGGCGACCGCGCCCGTGGCGGCGCTGGTGCTGGTCTTTCAGCGCCGGATCGTGCAGGGGCTGACCGCGGGGGCGGTCAAAGGGTAGACCAGAATACTTCCATGGCCTCGATCCACCTGGAACACCTCGACAAGACCTACCCCAACGGGCACGTCGCCTCCCGGGACCTCAGCCTGGAGGTCGCGGACGGGGAGCTCCTGGTGCTGGTGGGGCCCTCCGGGAGCGGGAAGTCCACCGTGCTGCGGATGATCGCGGGGCTGGAGCTTCCCACGGGGGGGCGGATCCGCATCGGCGGGCGCGACGTGACGCGCCTTTCCCCGCAGGACCGGGACGTCGCGATGGTGTTCCAGAGCTACGCGCTCTACCCGCACATGACGGTGCGCGACAACCTGGGGTTCGGGCTGCGGATGCGGAAGACGCCGGAGGCGGAGCTCCGGCGGCGGGTGGACGCGGTGGCGGAGTCGCTGGGGATCGCGGCGCTGCTGGACCGCCGGCCGGCGCAGCTCTCCGGCGGGCAGAGGCAGAGGGTGGCGCTGGGGCGGGCCCTGGTGCGCGAGCCGCAGGCGTTCCTGCTCGACGAGCCGCTCTCCAACCTGGACGCCAGGCTGCGGGTGGAGACGCGCGCCGAGCTGTCGCGCCTGCACCGCCGGCTGGGGGCCACGATGGTGTACGTCACGCACGACCAGGTGGAGGCGATGACGCTGGGTGACAGGGTCGCGGTGCTGCGCGACGGCGTGCTCCAGCAGGTGGCGCCCCCGATGACGCTCTACCGGCGGCCCGCCAACCGCTTCGTGGCGGAGTTCATCGGCAGCCCGACGATGAACCTCTTCGATGGGACGCTGGTGCGCGAGGGGGGGGAGTGCGTCTTCCGGGGCGCGGACTTCGCGCTCCCGGTGCCCTGCGCCGACGGGGGGGCAGGGAGGGCGGCGGTGCTGGGCGTCCGGCCGCACGAGCTGGAGATCGGGGGCGGGGCGGGGACGCTGCGCGCGGAGGTGGCGGTGGTGGAGCCCATGGGGAGCGAGCAGGCGGTGCACCTGCTCACGGCGTCCGGGGCGCGGGTGGTGGCCGTGACGGCGCCGGACCTCCCCCTGCGCGTGGACGAGACGGTGGAGGTGGGGATCCCCCCCGCGGCCGTCCACCTCTTCGCCGGGGAGGACGGCCGCCGGATCCCGCTGGAGGGAGAGGGGTGACCGCGCGACCTCCGCGCGGAGGCTACGACCGCGCCGACAGCTCCTCCGCGGGCTGCTTCCGGAGCGCCTTCTGCGCGTACATGGCCTCGTCGGCTGCCCGGATCGCCGCCTCCAGCCCCTCGGCGTCCTCGTAGTCGGCGCTCCCCAGGCTGAGCAGCAGGCGGACGGAGCCGGTCTGCGCTTCCCCGGCGGCCCGCGTGATCCGCTCCTGCAGCAGCGGCTGCACCACCCCGGCGCGCGCCCCCGGCATCAGCAGCAGGAACTCGTCGCCTCCCCAGCGGAAGAGGCGGTCCTTGGGCCGGGTGGCCTGCCGCAGCACCTCGGCCGCGGCCCGGAGCAGGTCGTCGCCGGCCCGGTGGCCGAGCGTGTCGTTGACCGTCTTCAGGTTGTCCAGGTCGACCATCACCACCGTCCCGAAGCTGGCCCGCACCTCCTCCAGCGCCACCTGCTCCAGGAAGGCGCGGCGGTTCAGGCAGCCGGTGAGCGCGTCGTACAGCGAGTCGCGCCGGAGACGGTCGTGCGCCACCGCCAGCTCCGCGTGGGCGTCGTCCACCTCGCGCTTGGCGTCCTCCATCAGCAGCACCACCATCCCGTACCCCAGCAGCACCTGGAAGAGCAGGTCGAAGTAGGGGCCGTACTGCACCACCTGCCCGAGCGGGCCGGAGCGCGCGGCGAGCTGCGCCGAGAGGCCGAACGCGGCCGTGTACACCGCCCGGTGCGCGGCCATGATCCCGAACGCGGCGCCGATGGCGCGGCTCCCCAGCGAGCGGCGCGAGGGAGGGAGCCGGAGGAACCGTGCGCTGCAGTACGCCAGCGCGCCCACGGCGGCGACGCTCTGCCAGAGCAGGACCCCCGTCAGGTCCCGCGACAGCGCAACGGAGAGGAGGGAGATGGCCCCGATCGCCGCCAGGGCGTACGGGGCCCCTTCCCGGACCCGGAAGCCGGAGCAGTACGCCACGGTCCCCGCCACCAGGAGGGCCAGGTGGAGCAGCTCCCCGGCCTGGTAGGCCAGGTGCAGCGCCGGCTCCATCAGCTCGCGCTCGGCGAGGTATCCCGGCAGGAGGAGGTAGCGGACCACCAGGACGCTCAGCGCGAAGGCCAGCGCCAGCCACGCCCGGCCCCAGTACAGGAAGTAGCGCCGCCTGCGGCCGTGGCGGAAGAGGAGGGCGAAGAGCGCGATGAGGAGCAGGGCGCCCCCGAGCTGCGCGAGGAGCCCGACGAGGGAGATCAGCCTCTGGACGGCTTCGCTCGACATCGAATGGACGGCGGGGATGGACTGGGGAGGGGCGGGGCGAGGTGGCGGTAATCTAACGCCGGATCGACGGCGCGCCAGTCCCCCATATGCGCTCTTTACACGCCAGGTGCGGGCGTGTCCCAGGGGCGGCCGCAGGGCGCTCCGTGGTGGATCCCCTTTCAGGGCACCCGGGCGTTTCCCGGCGGGCCGGAGGGGGATTTCCCCACGATCTCCTTGCCCGCGCGGCGAAAGCGCAGCAAGTTGGGGATCAATGCCCTTCGGCACGGAGGCACCGGCGGATCCTCGCACGCGGATCCCCCCGTCCCTCTCCGCCCATCCGTCGGAGTGGGCCCCGACCAGGCGAAAGGAGGTGGACCGGCCTCGCAGGTGAGTCGCTGTTTCTTCCTGCCCTTTACTGGAGGGATCATGGTCAAGAAAACGTTTGTGCTCGCGTTGTTGCTCCTGGCGGTGCCGCTGGCCGGCTTCGCGCAGGAGCAGAGGCAGGTGACGGGCCAGGTGGTGAGCGCCGCGGGAGGCGCTCCCCTGGGCGATGCGCGGGTGGTGATCGCGGGGACCAGCCGGGGGACCACCACCGATCCCCAGGGCAACTTCACCCTCTCGGTCCCTGCGGGAGCCGTCCGCCTGAGGGTCAGCCAGGTCGGGTACGTCGCGCAGGACGTCGCCGTTCCCCCCGGGCAGGGCCAGGTGACCGTCCGGCTCGCCCAGGACGTGCTGAACCTGGAGGGGATCGTCGTGACCGGACAGGCCACCGCGGTGGCCCGGCGGAACCTCCCCAACGCGGTGGCGGTCGTCACCGCCGACCAGCTGACCGAAGCCCCGGCGCAGACGGTGGAGAAGGCGCTCCAGGGCAAGATCGCGGGCGCCAACATCCAGACCAACTCCGGGGCCCCGGGCGGCGGGGTGCAGGTGAGCCTGCGCGGCGTCTCCTCCATCAACGCCGCCTCCGAGCCGCTCTGGGTGATCGACGGGGTGGTCGTCAGCAACGTGGCGATCCCCTCGGGCGCCAACGCGGTCACCCGGGCGAGCTCCGGCTCCAACGCCTCCGCCCAGGACGCGCCGGTCAACCGGATCGCGGACATCAACCCGGAGGACATCGAGACGATCGAGGTGCTCAAGGGCGCCTCGGCGTCGGCCATCTACGGCTCGCAGGCCAGCAACGGGGTGATCATCGTCACCACCAAGCGGGGCCGGAGCGGGGCGCCCCAGGTGAGCGTGACGCAGCGGGTCGGCCAGTACTCCCTCTCCAACACGCTGGGGATGCGGAACTGGACGCGGGACGAGGCGGTCGGCGCGTTCGGCGCGAGCGCGGCCAACTTCTTCGACGCGAGCGGGCGGCCGCTGCAGCAGTTCAACCTGGAGGAGATGATCGCCGGGCGGAGGGACCTCTCCACCGAGACGGCGCTCAGCATCCGCGGCGGGGACGACAACGGCTCCTACTTCGTCTCCGGGCTCTGGCTGGACGACGCCGGCATTATCGACAACACCGGCTACGAGAAGCAGTCCCTCCGCCTCAACCTGGACCAGCGGCTCGGCTCGCGCGTCCGGGTGGGCTTCAACGGGAACGTGATCCACTCGGTGGCGGAGCGCGGGCTCACCAACAACGACAACTCGGGCACCAGCTTCTACATGGTGCTTCCGTTCACCCCCAACTTCGTGGACCTGCGCCGCGACAACAACACGAACGCCTTCCCGGACAACCCGTTCGAGCGCAGCAACCCGCTGCAGACGATCGCGCTGATGACCAACGAGGAGGAGGTCTGGCGCTCCATCGCCTCCGGGAACGCGGAGGTCGGCCTGATCGACACGGGACGGCAGCAGCTGCGCCTCCTGGCCAACGCCGGGGCCGACTACTTCCAGCAGGAGAACCGTCTCTTCTTCCCGCCGGAGCTGGAGTTCGAGGACGACGACCAGCAGCCCGGGACCTCGCTGCTGAACCCCAGCAGCAACCTGAACCTGACGGCGAACACCGCCCTGGTGCACACCTACTCGCCCGGGGACAACCTCACCGCCACGACCTCGGCCGGGGTGCAGTACCTGGACCAGGACCTGAACATCCTCCAGAACATCGGGCGGAACCTGGTCGCCGGGCAGCGCAACGTGGACGCCGCCACCAGCATCGAGGTGTTCCAGACGCGGCGCCGGACGCGCACGCTGGGGCTCTACCTGCAGGAGGAGCTGCTCCTCATGGACGAGCGGCTCCTCCTCACCGGGAGCGTGCGTGCCGACCAGAGCAGCGCCAACGGGGACACGGAAAAATTCTTCCTCTACCCGAAAGCGTCCGCCTCGTACCGCCTGCCGGGGATCGGGCGCGGCGTCGACGAGCTGAAGCTGCGCCTGGCGTACGGCGAGAGCGGCAACCAGCCGCTCTTCGGGCAGAAGTTCACCCCGCTCAGCGCCGCCAACAACATCGGCGGGCTCCCCGGGCTGGTGCTCCCGCTGGGCGCGGCGGTGGCCGGCGATCCGGACATCACGCCGGAGCGGATGCGCGAGATCGAGGGCGGGGTCGACGTGGTCCTCTTCGGCGGCAACGCCAACCTGGAGGTGACCGCGTACCAGCAGAGCATCACGGACCTCCTGCTGCAGCGCACGGTGGCGCCCTCGTCGGGGTTCACCACCCAGTTCTTCAACGGCGGCGAGCTGCGGACGCGCGGGGTCGAGATCGCGCTGGGAGCGACCCCGCTGCGCCGGGACAACTTCAGCTGGTTCACCCGCACGACGTTCTCCGCGAACCGGAGCAGGATCGAGGAGCTCCCGGTCCCCTCCTTCCGGACCGGCGGCTTCGGCACCGCGCTCGGCGCCTTCCAGATCGAGGAGGGGGAGTCCGCTACGCAGATCGTGGCGAACGTGATCCGGGACGGGAAGGTGGTGGTCGAGAAGGTGGGCGACGCCAACCCGGACTTCCAGATGGCGTTCACCAACGAGCTCACCTTCGGGCGGTTCCAGCTCTACGGCCTGGTGGACTGGCACCGCGGCCACGAGATCATCAACCTGACGAAGCTGCTCTTCGACTTCGGCCAGAACACCGCGGACTTCGCCCTCGATCCGCAGCCGGGGGTGGACCCGCTGACCGGCCAGCCCATCCGGGACAAGGCCGGGAACCAGATCACCACCACCCGTGGGAGCCGCCGGCTGATCGGCTTCGGCCGGGAGACGCGCCCCTACATCGAGGACGGCTCCTTCGTGAAGGTGCGCGAGGTGTCGCTCTCGTACGAGATCCCGTCGCGTGCCCTGTCGCGGGTGGGCCTGGGGGTGAACGACGCCAAGATCTCGCTGAGCGGCCGCAACCTCCTCACCTTCACCGACTACACCGGGCTCGATCCGGAGGTGAGCAACTTCGGGAACCAGCAGATCGCGCGGAACATCGACGTGGCACCCTTCCCGCCGAGCCGGAGCATCTGGCTCTCCATGAGCCTGGGCTTCTAGCAAGGGAGACGCACATGCAAACGTACTCGAGATCCGGCCGGCGCGCCTGGCGCGGCGCGGTCCTCGCCACCCTGCTGGGCGCGGCGTTCCTGGGGGGGTGCGGCGACCTGACGGTGCCGGACTACAACAACCCGAGCATCGAGGACCTGCGGAGCAACCCCACCCCCGCGGGGGTGAGGGCCGCCGCCACGGGGCTGCTGGTGGGGGCGCGCGCCAACATCTCGGCGCCGAACGCGTACGTCTCGCTCCTGGGGATCCTGGGGCGGGAGTCGTACAACTTCGATCCCTCCGATCCGCGCTTCATCACCGAGATGCTGGCCCCCGAGCTGAACCCGGGGAGCCCGGCGTTCGGCGCGAACCTCTGGGCGCTGCGCTACCGCAACATCCAGAACGCGGTGATCCTCCTGGGGGCGGTGGACCAGGTGGGGGAGTTCAGCCCCGCGCAGAAGGAGGCGATCCGGGGTTTCGCCAAGACGATCATGGCGCTCGACTTCCTCCTGATCGTCAACACCCGGGACGTGGCCGGGGTGGTGATCGACGTGGACCGCCCGCTGGACGCCGGCCCCGGGGAGCTGGTGGACCGGGCGGCCGGGCTCGCCCACGTGGTGAAGCTGCTCGACGAGGCGGCGGTCCACCTGCAGGCCGCGGGAGGCGGCTTCCCCTTCCCGCTGAGCGCAGGCTTTTCGGGCTTCAACACCCCGTCCACCTTCCTGAGCTTCAACCGGGCCCTCAAGGCCCGCGCCGAGGTGTACCGCAGGCAGTACGCGTCGGCGCTCACCGCGCTGGAGAACTCCTTCGTCAGCGCCACCGCCCCGCTGGACAGGGGGGTGTACCACGTCTACGGCACGGGCTCGGGCGAGACCTCCAACGGCCTGGTCGCGAGCACCATCTTCGCCCACCCCTCCGTAATGACCGAGGCCCAGCGGCAGCCGGGCGGGGCGCTGGACCGGCGGGTGCAGGAGAAGGTGAAGGTGGTGGAGCCGGTCACGCAGCAGGGGTTCACCTCGAACCTGAAGTTCACGATCTACGACGATCCCACCGACCCCATCCCGGTCATCACCAACGAGGAGCTGCTCCTCCTGCGCGCGGAGGCCCGCTGGTTCACCGGGAACCGGCCGGGCGCGCTGGAGGACCTGAACCTGATCCGACAGCGGGCCGGGGGGCTGGCGCCCATCGCCATGCCGGCGACCGACGCGGCCTTCGTGACGGCGCTGCTCCGGGAGCGCTTCTACTCGCTCCTCTTCGAGGGGCACCGCTGGATCGACCTGCGGCGCTTCAACCAGCTCCCCGCCGCCTGGGCGAGGAAGTTCCCCATCCCGGAGGCGGAGTGCCTGGCGCGCGAAAGGCCCACCCCCTGCGACCTGCAGTAGGCGGGAGCGGCGCTCCCGGCTCCGGGCGACGTAGAGGGTAGAACGGAAAACCTCCCTCCAGGCGGTGGATGCCTGGGGGGAGGTCTCGCATTGTGCAGGCGCAGGGGCTGCGGCACCCTCCGGGGTGGGGGCCTACCCTCCCCGGTGGATCCTCCGCGTCTCCCTCCGCTCCAGCCGTTCCCGTCGGCGCGCGTCGCCCTTGGTCTCCCCCGGGAGGCGGGTGCGGACCTCCACACCGCCCATGAGCGCGAACCCGCCGATGCGGACCACGGGCGCGGAGGGATCGGTGGGCGGCGGCGTGGTCGCCCGCTCGTCGAAGCCGCCCATGATGGCGATGCCGTCCACCTGCACCCGCACCCCCGGCGGGACGGTGATCTCCACGCCGCCCATCAGGGCGAACACGGTCACCTCCACCACGCCGCTCCCGAAGCGGGCCGCCCGGAAGTCCAGCTCCACCCCGCCCATGATGGCGAAGGCGTGGAGCTGCCGGGGCGGGACCCAGCTCCCCTTCCGCACCGCGCCGCCCATGACCGCCACCACCGTACTCCGGTCGCGCACCTCGCCGGAGGCGGCCGGCAGCGGCGCGGGCGAGGCGTCGGTCCGCAGGGCGGGGAGGTCCGCCACCAGTACCTCCAGCTCCTGCAGCGAGGCGGCGGCGTGCGCCCGGTCCAGCCGGTCCTCGAACTGCCGCTCGCCGAGCGAGTCGTGCGCGTAGTGCTCGCAGAGCTCCCGGATGACGCGCTCGCGCGCGCTGTCCAGTGCGGCGGGCGGACGGGAGGGGAGGTCGGTCATCAGGATGCGGCTCCGGGTGCGTTCGGATGGAGGGCGGCCGCGTCCGTGCGCGTGCCGCGGCTCCCGGGTGGAACGTAGGCCGCGCCCGCCCCGGGGGCAACCGCCGGGGAGCGTGTGCGGCCCGGGACCCGTTCAGGCACACCAGTTGCACTGCCGCGGGTCCGAGAGGCTCGTTCGTGATTCACAGACAGGAGACGATACATGCGCGCCAAGAGGCTTTTCTGGGTCCCGGTGCTTGCGGCCGGGCTGGTGATCGGCGGGTGCACCGCCGAGCAGACGCAGGAGGGCGAGCTGCCGGACGTGGACGTCAAGGGCGGACAGGCGCCGGCGTACGACGTGGACGCCGCGGACGTGGACGTGACCACCGACACGCAGACCGTCGTCACGCCCGACGTGGACGTGAACCCGCCCAGGTAGCAGCCCCCGGGCGGCCGTTCCCGCGCCGGGCGCCCTCCGGGGGTGCCCGGCGCGATTCGTTTGCACTTCACCATGGCCTGCATGGATTCGCGCACGCTCGGGCTGCTGGTCGTCGCCGCCGGGATCGCGGCGGTGCTGATCGGCCTCCTGTTGATGTACGGCGGCCTGGGATGGCTCGGCCGCCTCCCTGGGGACTTCCGCTGGGAGGGGGAGCACACCCGGGTCTACTTCCCCCTCGCCTCCACCCTGCTTGTATCCGCCCTGGTCGGCCTGATACTCTACGTGCTCCGGCGGCTCCTCTGATGCCGCTGGGGCGGAGCCGAACCCTGGCCGCTTCGCACTTCGCACTTCGCACTTCGCACTCCCGCACTCTTCCCGCATGCCCGAGCCATCCCCCTGGCAGGTCTGGATCGACACCGGCGGCACCTTCACGGACTGCCTGGCGCGCGACCCGCAGGGGCGGCTCCGGCGCGCGAAGGTGCTGAGCAGCAGCGCGCTCCGCGGGACGGTCGTGGAGGCGCTGGACCCGCGGAGCGTGCGGGTGCGGGAGGACTGGGGCGCGCCCGCGGGGCTGGTGCGCGGCTTCGCCTTCCGGGTCCTCGGCGCGGGCGGCGCCGTGCCGGTGGACGAGTACGACCCCGCGGAGGGGGTGATGCGGCTCGCGGAGCCGATCCCGGAGCCCGCGCCCGGCGCCGCGTTCGAGGTGCGCTCGCCGGAGGAG
>DASYWD010000292.1 GCA_035936415.1 Longimicrobiaceae bacterium | reverse complement strand
CTCCACCAGCGTGAGCCCGTACGTGTCGAAGAGGTACGGGTCGCGGACCACGCTCCACCGCTCCGGGTAGCTCAGCTCCACCCCGAGGACGGGATCGGAGACGGTGCGGCGCGACGTGGCGTCGGCTCCGCCTCCTTCCAGCGGTCCGTCCGCGCACCCTCCGAGCGCGCCCGCCACCACGGCCAGCGCACACAGGTTGGAAACTTTCAGCCTCATACGTGCTCTCCTCGGACCGGCCCCGGCAGGATGGGCTCCCCCTCCTGCCGGGGTGTACAGGAGGAGGGAGGGCCCCGCGGCACCCGGCCGGGGCGAGGTGCGAGGGAGCGTCTATCGTGTCATTCGTTGATAGCATTTTTCGCGCCACATAATTTGGGAACGGGACAACGGAAGCGCCCCATCGTCCTCCGGGGACGGTGGGGCGCGGCTTCCGGGTGTGCCTGCGGGTCCTCTCCGGGACGGAGCCCGCGGGAGCTACTCTTCTGCGTCCGCGCGGGGGAGCGTCAGCGTGAAGGTGCTCCCCACCCCCGGGGTGCTCTCCACGTCCAGGCTGCCGCCCATGGCGCGGGCCATCCCCCGCGAGATCGCCAGCCCCAGCCCCACCCCCTTCTGGCTCTCCTCCCCGCGGCTGCGGTCCACCTGCACGAAGGGGTCGAACACCTCCCGCAGGCGCTCCGGGGGGATGCCCCACCCGGTGTCCGCCACGCGCACTTGCACCGTCTTCCCCTCCGCCCCGGCGCTCACCCGCACCTCGCCGCCGGGGTCGGTGAACTTCACGGCGTTGCTCGCCAGGTTCAGCAGGATCTGCAGGATGCGCTCGGCGTCGCCGCGCGCGGCGAGGTCAGGGCCGCACGTGCTGCAGCTCCAGGTCAGGCCGCGCTCCCCGAGCTGCGGCGCGACCAGCTCCTCCAGGCGCTCCAGGAGCGGCGCCAGGGGCACCGGCTCGGAGCGGTAGTCGATCCTCCCGGCCTCCAGGCGGGCGTAGCTGAGCACGTCGTCGATGAGTCCCAGCAGCACCCCCTGCGCGCGGTCGATCCGCGCCAGGTAGCGGAGCTGCTCCGCGTTGACCGGTCCCGGGAGCCCCATCTCCAGGAGCTGCACGTAGCCGGCGATGGCGTTCAGCGGGGTGCGCAGCTCGTGGCTCATGGTCGCAAGGAACTGGCTCTTCACGCGGTTGGCCTCTTCGGCCGCGCCGGTGCGCTCCTCCAGCTTTTCCGTGGTGGCCTGCAGCTCGAGCGTGCGCCGCTCCAGCGCCTCGGACTGCGCCTGCATCTCGGCCGCGCGCTGCTCCAGCCGCTGTGCAAGCGCGCTGGCCTCGTCGGCGCGGCGGCGCAGCTCCAGCGACAGCGTCCGCGCGCGCAGCAGGATCTCTACCCGCGCCCGCAGCTCGGGGCGCTCGATGGGGGCCACGATCAGTTCGTCGACGCTGCGCCACACGTGGCGGGTGATCATCTTTACCCCCGGCCGCGAGGTCACCAGCAGCACGGGAAGAAAGGCCGGGTGCTCGGTGGCCTTCCGGCGCTGCACCCGCTCCCACAGGCGGTCCAGCGCGCGGCCGTCCACGACGCAGAGGTCGAACTCCCCGTCCAGCGCGTCGTCGTCCTCCACGGGCACCATCACGTAGTCGCGCGACAGTTCTCCGGCCAGCAGCGACCGGTTCTCGGGCTGGTCCAGCAGCAGGAGAATGCGGCTGCCGCGTCCCTCCGGGGGATGCGGCGCGTCGGGCGTGGCGCGGGTGGCGTCCGCGGCGGGCGCGCCGTTCATTCGCGCGCGGGCTCGTCGTGGCTCACCCGCTCCGGCGTGCCGGTCAGCACGCCGCGAAGCCCGGCGAGGGGGGCGCCCACCTGCACCC
>DASYWD010000291.1 GCA_035936415.1 Longimicrobiaceae bacterium | reverse complement strand
GCTGAGCGGCTGGTCCGCGCCCTGTCCGACCCCGACTGGCGGATCCGGCTGAGCGCCGCCCGCACCCTGGCCCGGCTGGAGGCGCCCGGCACCCGGGGCGCGCTGCGCGCATCGCGCGACGCCGACCCGGACCCGCTGGTGCGGGAGGCTTCCGCCGCGGCGCTCGGAGAGGCATGACGCGCCCGGCGCTCTCGGAGGAGGAGTTCCGGCTGTGGGGGGAGTGGCTCGCGGAGGAGTACGGGCTGCACTTCGGCCCGGAGCGGCGGGACACCCTGCGGAGCCGGCTGGAGCCGCGCCGCTCCGCGCTGGGGCTCCCCACGTTCGAGGACCTGCTCTTCCACGTCAAGTTCCACCCGGAGCGCGAGGCGGAGCGGGAGCGGCTGGTGCCGCACCTCACCAACAACGAGAGCTACTTCTGCCGGGAGCGGGGGACGCTGGAGGTGCTGCGCGGCGACGTCCTCCCGCGGCTCCGCGAGCGCCTGGGGGCCGCCGGGGAGCTGCGCATCCTCAGCGCCGCCTGCGCCGCGGGCGAGGAGGTGTACACGCTGGCCGCGGTGGTCCGGGAGAGCGGCCTCTTCGCCCCCGGGCGGGTGCGGATCACCGGGGTGGACCTGGACCCCGCCGCGCTGGAGCGCGCCCGCGCCGCCGCGTACACCGAGCACGCCTTCCGCGGCACCTCGCCGGAGTTCCGGGAGCGCTGGTTCGAGGTAGACGGCGAGGGGCGCTGGACGGTGCGCCCGGAGCTGCGCGCGGGCGTCGAGCTGCGCCGCGCCAACCTGGTGGACCCGGGGTGGTGGAAGCCGCTGGGGCCGCAGCACGTGGTTCTCTGCCGCAACGTGCTGATCTACTTCGGCGACGAGGCGCTGCGGCGCGCCGCCGAGGGGCTGTACGCCGCGCTGACGCCCGGGGGGTGCCTGTTCCTGGGGCACGCCGAGACGCTGCGCCGGGTGCCGACGCCGCTGGAGGTGGAGCGACGCCCGGGAGCGATTTTCTACCGCAGGCCCGAGGAGGAAGGGTGAGAACGGCAGTGCACCGGGGACACGGTACGGGGGACCGCCTGCGACTGCGCGGCCGGGGCGGTGTCGTGCTTGCGGTCGGCGGGGTGCCGAACAGCACGCCGTTCTCCCCTCCCCCTTGCGGGGAGGGGCCGGGGGAGGGGGTCCCCCGCGTGAGGGATGCGAGCGCGAAGCGGCGAGACTCCGCGGCTGTTTGCGGAGGCTCGACTCCGTTAGCCAGCGTGGTTTGCTGGCTTACGGAGCCGCAGCCCGACCCCCGCCAGGGGGGCACGCCCAAACCCGCAGCCATGGTGTCCCGGTGAACCGCGCCCGCGTGCTCCTGGTGGACGACAGCGCCTTCGTGCGCCGTGCCACGCAGCGGATGCTCGCGCCCATGCCGGAGGTGGAGGTGGTGGGCTTCGCCGCGAACGGCGAGGAAGCGGTGCGCCGGGTGCGGGAGCTCCACCCCGACCTGGTGATCATGGACGTGAACATGCCCGGGATGGACGGGATGCAGGCGCTGGAGCGGATCATGGCCGAGCGCCCCACCCCCGTCCTCCTCCTCAGCTCTCTCACGCGCGAGGGGGCGGAGGTGACGCTGCGCGCGCTGGAGGCGGGGGCGGTGGACTTCATGGACAAGACCGACGCCGGGACGGTCATGGACATCCACGGGCTGGCGCCCGCGCTCCGCGACAAGGTCCGCGCCATCCTGCAGAGCGAGCGCGTGCCGCCCCCCGCGCCGCGCACCGACGGCGCGGGCCGCGCCGAGCCCGCCGTCCCCGTGGCCTCCCCGAGGACGTACGAGGTGATCGCGATCGGGGCGTCCACCGGCGGGCCGCGCGCCCTCTCCCAGCTCATCCCCGCCCTGCCGCGGGGGCTCGGCGCCGGGGTGGTGGTGGCGCAGCACATCCCCCCGGGGTTTACCGAGGCGCTCGCGGAGCGGCTGGACCAGCGCTCGCCGCTCCGGGTGCGCGAGGCGCGCGACGGCGACCCCGTGCTCCCCGACCAGGTGCTGGTCGCCCCCGGCGGGCGCCAGCTCGCCCTGGAGCGGACCGAGGGGAGGCTGCGGGTGCGGGTGTGGGACGACCGGGGCGAGCGGCTGCACCACCCCTCGGTGGACCTGCTCCTGGCCTCGGCGGCCGAGGTGGCGGGCCCGCGCGTGGTGGGCGTGGTGCTGACCGGGATGGGGAGCGACGGCGCGGAGGGGCTGGCCCGGATCCGGGCGGCGGGGGGGCGCACCCTGGTGGAGAGCGCGGAGACCGCGGTGATCGACGGGATGCCGGGGGCCGCCCGCCCCCACGCCGAGCGGAGCCTGCCGCTCCCGCGCATCGCCGCCGCCGTGGCCGAGATCTGCGGAGGCGGGTGATGGCGCGCGTCCTGGTGGTGGACGACCAGAAGATCCCGCGGGTGGCGGTCTCGTCCACGCTGGCGCAGGCCGGGCACGAGGTGGCCGCGGAGGAGAGCGGGCCGGCCGGGATCGAGCGCGCCCGCGCCTGGCGGCCGGACGTGGTCGTCCTGGACGTGCACATGCCGGAGATGGACGGCTTCCAGGTCGTGGAGCAGCTCAAGCAGGACCCGGAGACCGCCCCCATCCCGGTGATCTTCCTCACCGCCGACGCCCCCACCGACGACCTGGTGGTGCGCGGGCTGGAGATGGGCGCGTACGACTTCCTCAACAAGGGGTGCAGCCGCGCGGAGCTGCTGGCGCGGGTGGGTGCCATGGCGCGGGTCAAGCGGAGCTACGACGAGACGTCGGCGCTGGCGCGCATCTCCGACGTGCTGGTGCAGACCCTGGACCCGGAGGAGCTGGGGCGCCGGCTCGCCGAGGTGGTCTGCCACGCGCTGCGCGCCGACGCCGCCATGCTGGTGCTCCCCGGGAGCGCGGACCGTCCGGACGTGCGCGCCGGGGTCGGGATCGGGGTGGACGACCCCCGCTTCTTCGTCCTGGCGGACCTCCTCTTCGAGCGGTGCGACATCGGCGAGGGGAGGGCGGACGCGCGCGTGCTGGCGGACGCCGCGGGGGTCTCGGAGCAGGTGGGGGCGGAGTTCCGGGCCGCGGCGGTGGCGTGCGTCCGCCGGCCGGGGCTCCGCTCCACCCTGCTCGCCGTCTTCTCGGAGGCCGAGGACGCGTTCCGCCACCCCGGCGACGGCCCCCTCCTGGGGCTCCTGGCCCGGCAGGCCACCCTGGCGCTGGACAACGCGCAGCTCCACACCGAGACCCGCGAGCAGGCCCGCGCCCTGGAGGAGCAGACCGCGCGGCTGGCGCGGGCCATGACCGACCGCTCGCGCTTCTTCGCCTCCATGAGCCACGAGCTGCGCACCCCCATCAACGCCATCCTGGGGTACGGCGAGCTGCTGCGCGAGGGGGTGTACGGCGACCTGGCCGAGAAGCAGGCCGGGGCCGCGGACCGGCTGGTCTCCAGCGCCCGGCACCTGCTGGAGCTGGTCAACGACGTGCTGGACATCTCCAAGCTGGAGGCCGGGAAGCTGGAGGTGCACCCCGAGCCCACGGACCTGGCCGCCCTGCTCCGCGAGGTGGCGACCACGCTGGAGCTGCAGGCCCGGAGCAAGGGGCTGGAGTTCCGGGTCCACGCACCGGGCGAGTTCCACCTGGAGACCGACCCGGCGCGCGTCCGGCAGGTGGTGCTGAACCTCCTCTCCAACGCGGTGAAGTTCACGGACGAGGGCACGGTGCGGCTGGAGCTGTCGCGCGCCGGCGGCTGGGCCGAGGTGCGCGTGACCGACACCGGACCCGGGATCGCGCGGGAGGACCAGCAGCGGATCTTCGGCGAGTTCGAGCAGACGGCGGCGGCCGCCTCGCGTGGGGGGACGGGGCTGGGGCTCGCCATCTCCCGCCGGCTGGCGGGGCTGCTGGGGGGGACGCTCACCCTGCGGAGCCGGGCGGGGGAGGGGGCCACCTTCATCCTCCGCCTCCCCCTGGGAGAGGACCCGGTGGAGGACGAGGAGCCGTAGGGCGGAGCCGCGGCGCGGCGGGCGCCGGGGTGGGGGGGGGGGGGGGGGGGGGGGGGGGG
>DASYWD010000290.1 GCA_035936415.1 Longimicrobiaceae bacterium | reverse complement strand
CGCCGGGGGCGCCCACGCGCCCGGCCAGCGCCCCGGTGGTGACCAGGAGACGGGCGCCGCTGTCGCGGAGCACGTGCTCCAGGCGCTCCGCCGGGTAGTCGGGGTCGAGCGGGACGTACGCCGCCCCCGCCTTGAGCACGGCCAGCACGGCGGCGACCGACTCGGGGGAGCGCTCCAGGCAGACGCCCACGCGGACCTCGGGGCCGGCGCCCAGGGCGCGGAGGTGGTGGGCCAGGCGGTTGGCGCGCCGGTCCAGCTCGCCGCGCGTGATCCGCTCCTCCCCCCGGAGCAGGGCGACCGCGCCGGGATCGGCGGCGGCCTGCTCTTCGAAGCGCTCGTGCAGGCAGCGCTCGCGCGGGTAGGGCGCGGCGGTGGCGTTCCACCCGGCCACCAGCTGCGCCCGCTCCTCCGCGTCCAGCATCTCCAGCTCGCCGAGCCTGCGCTCCGGACCCGCCGCCATGGCCCGGAGCAGGGCGCGCAGGTGCCCCAGGGCGCGGCGCACGGCGGCGGCGGAGAAGTGCGCCCGGTCGAACGTGGCGCGCAGGACCAGCTCATCGCCCAGGGAGGCGCTCAGCATCAGCGGGTAGCCGGGCTGCTCCGCGTCCGGGCCACGCTCCAGGCGCAGCCCCGGCACGGTGGCGGAGCGGAGCGCCGGGTCCACCGGGTAGTTCTGGAACACCAGGAGGCTCTCCCAGAGCGGGGTCCCGGGGGCGAGGCCGCTCCAGGCGCGCACCCGCGCCGGGGAGGCGTGCTCCCACTCCCGCGACCGCGCCTGCGAGGCCTGCACTCCCCGCAGCCAGGCTTCCACCCGTTCCCCTTCGGGGACGCGCAGCCGCACCGGGAGGGTGTTGATGAACAGACCCACCATGCGGTCGGCCCCCTCCAGCTCGGCCGGCCGTCCCGAGGCGACGCTGCCGAACACCACGCCGTCCGTTCCCGCGCAGCGCGCCAGGAGGAGCGCCCAGGCGCCGTGCACCACGGTTCCGGGGGTGAGCCCGGCCCGCCGGATCCACGCGGAGAGCGCCGCCGCCGCGGGGCCCACGAGCCGGACCTCCTCTCCGGCGTAGCCGCGCCCGTCGCCCGGGCCCAGCTCCAGGCGGGTGGGCCCCTCCACGCCGCGCAGCTCGCCGCGCCAGAATGCCTCGGCGGCGGCCATGTCGCGGCGGCCGATCCAGGCCACGTAGTCCCCGTACGGGCGGGTCGGCGGGAGCTGCGCCTCCTCGCCGCGAACTCCGGCCACGTAGAGCGCCACCACGTCGCCGAAGACCAGCGGGTCGCTCCACCCGTCCAGCAGGACGTGGTGGCGCGTCCACACGAACTCGTGCACTTCGTCCGCCAGGCGCACCAGCTGGAGCCGCATCAGCGGGGCGCGCGCCGGGTCGAAGCCGCGCTCCCGGTCGCGGCGCAGCAGCTCCGCCATGCGCTCGCGCTGCTCGACGGGGGGAAGGCCCCGCCAGTCCTGGTGCGCCACCGCCACGGGGAGGGAGCGCAGCACCACCTGCACCGGCTCCTCGAGGTCCTCCCAGGCGAAGGCGGTGCGGAGCACGGCATGCCGGTCCACGGCCCCCTGCCACGCCCGCTCGAAAGCGTCCGCGTCCAGGCGGCCGGAGAGGGTGAAGCGGGACTGCACCACGTGCGCCCCCGATCCCGGGGCCGCGAGCGTGTGGAACAGGATCTCCTCCTGCAGCGGAGACAGGGGCCAGATGTCCTGGATGGAGCCGGGTCCGACGGGCATGGGTCTACCCTTTCACCTGCAGGAGGATCTTGTCGAGCGAGCGCTGGTCCAGCCGCACCGCCGTGAAGTCGGAGGGGGTGTAGCCGCCGGCCCCCGGCGCGCGGCAGTGCTCGATCACCCCGCGCAGCTCCGCCGCGAAGCGCCCGGCGACCGCCTCCACCGTGCCCCTCTCGTGCAGGTCGGGGCTGTACGAGAACCAGGCGCGCAGCCGGTCGTCGGCGACCAGGGCGCCCACGGTGAGGGCGTGCGTGCGGGGGGTGCGGGGGCTGCTCTGCGGGCCGGTGGGCTCCGCGGCCCGGGCGAAGAGGCCGTCGCCCGCCGCGGCGTCGCGGAACTGCCCCAGGTAGTTGAAGGCCACCTCCGGCGGGCGCGCCGCCCCGAGCGCGGCACGGAGCTCCGGGTCGGACGACAGGTAGCGGAGGAGGCCGTAGCCGATCCCCCGGCCGGGGACGGCGCGGAGCTGCTCCTTGACCGCCCGGAGCGCGTCGCCCTCGCCGGGGGCGCCGCGCAGGTCCAGGAGCACCGGGTACTGCGTCGTGAACCACCCCACCGTGCGCGACAGGTCCACGTCCGGGAACAGCTCCTCGCGCCCATGCCCCTCCAGCTCCACCCGGAGCCGCGCGTCGCCGGTCCAGCTCGCGAATGCCCGTGCGAGCGCGGCGAGCAACACCTCGTCCACGCGGGTGCGGTAGACGGGCGGGACCTCCTGGAGAAGCGCGCGGGTCTCCTCCGGGTCCAGCGACACGGCCACCGATTCGACGGTCCCCTCCAGGTTGGGCCCGCGCCGGAAGTCCAGGGGGAGCGGGGGCGGGAGGTCCCGGACGGCGGCCGTCCAGAAGCCCGCCTGGGCCCGCACCTCCGGGGCGTCGGCGTGGGCGGCCAGCCGCTCCGCCCAGTGACGCCAGGAGGTGGTGCGGGGGGGGAGCGCGGGGCGGACGCCGCGCGACAGCGCGTCGCAGGCGGCCTCCAGGTCCTCCATGAGGACCCGCCAGGAGACCCCGTCCATCACCAGGTGGTGCACCACCAGAAGCACCCGCTGGGTACGCCCCTCCCCCCGCTCGAAGAGCGCCGCGCGCAGGAGCGGCCCCCGCTCCAGGCGGAGCGCCGCCTGCAGCTCGGCGGCGGCGCGCTCGAGCGCCCCTCCCTGCTCCGCTTCCGGGAGCCCGGCGAGGTCCAGGCGGACCACCGGGACGCCGTCCGCGGCCGCGGCGATCTCCTGCCGCCAGCCTTCCCCGGCCGGGGCGAAGCGGGCCCGCAGGGCGTCGTGGTGCTCCAGCAGCGCGGCGACGGCCCCCTCCAGCACGGCAGCGTCCAGGCGCTCCCGCGGCTCCAGCAGCGCCGCCACGTTCCAGTGGTGCCGGTCGGGGATCTCCTGCTCGAAAAACCAGCGCTGCACGGGTGTGAGCGGGGCCTCGCCCACGGCGGAGCCCCCCTCGCCGCGGGCCGCGGGAGCCGACTCGCGCGCCGCGCGGGCGAGCGCAGCCACCGTGGGGTGCTCGAAGATCTGGCGGGGGGTGATCCGCACCCCCGCCGCCCGGGCGCGGGCGACTACCTGGATGGAGAGGATGGAGTCGCCGCCCAGCGCGAAGAAGTTGTCGTCGGCGCCCACGCGCTCCAGCCCGAGCACCGTGGCCCAGATCCCGGCCAGCGTCGCCCCGGTGGCATCCTCCGGCGCGCGGTACGCCCCCGCCGCGGCGGAGGGCTCCGGGTCGGGGAGGGCGCGGCGGTCCAGCTTGCCGTGCCGGGTGAGCGGGAGCGACTCCAGCGCCACGAGGGCGTCCGGGACCATGTGCCCCGGGAGCACCTCCCCCAGGGCTGCCCGCAGCTCGCCCCACCCGACCCGCTCCGCGGCCTCCGCCGGGCGGGTCCGCGCGCCCTCCCCGCCGAAGACCTCCCGGTGCAGCGGCGAGGGGTACGCGGCGGGGCCGTGGTGCACCGAGTGGTGGGCGAAGGGGACGTCGCCGCGCCCCGGGCGGTGCAGCACGCCGGAGACCCGGTAGTCGGGGTGCACGCCGTCGTCGGAGAGCCGCGACTGGCAGCGGACCCGCAGGGTGTCGCCCGCCCGCACCTCCACCCCCGGGTAGAAGGCGGGGAAGAACATGGGGAGCCACGCGCTCTCCTGCTCCAGCGCATCCACACCCAGCCGCTCGCCCGCGTACAGCTGGATCCAGGCGACGAAGCCGTCCAGGCGCCCGCCGCGCGCGACGGCCAGCTCCACCTCGTGCTCCCACTCGTCCCCGCCGGGGCGGGCGAAGTCCAGCTCCTCGAAGGGGGCGGAAGGAGAGAGCAGGTGGTCGGCCGGGAGGTTGCGCACGCACAGGCGCAGGTCGAACCGATGCCCCACCACCCCGAAGACCTCCCCGGCGTAGTGCCCGCCCAGCTCTTCCAGCGCCGGAGCGGCGTGCAGCTCGTCCGGGAGGCGCGCGGCGGCGATGCGGGTGACGCAGCGGCGGGGCACCATGGCCCCCTCCGGCTTCAGCCAGCGCCGCACCGAGTCCAACGCGGCCACGGCCCCCTCGGAGCTGCCCACGCACCCCAGCAGCTCCGAGACGCACACGTCCACCGGCTCGGGAACCTCCACCGTGGCCGCGTCCCCGTGCAGCACCACGATGCGGTCTTCCAGCCCCAGCTCGCGGACCCGCTCCCGCGCCTGCCGGAACGACGCCTCCATCGCCTCCACCGCGTATACCCTGCGCGCCCCCGCCTCCACGGCCAGGCGCGCGAGCACCGCCTCGCCCCCGGTCCCCACGTCCAGCACCACGGCCCCGGGCGCCACCTCCGCCAGCGCCTCGCGGTACGCCGCGTTGCGGCGCCCGTCCTCGGCCATGGCGCGGTAGAGCAGGTCGTCATAGACCGGGTACTCGCCGTGCGAGGGCCACAGCTCCGGCCGCACCGGCCGGCGCACCAGGGCGTCGGGGGCAGGCGAGTACCCCTCGGCCGGGACCAACCAGCCCACCAGGCGCGCCCCGCCGCCCGGGGCGGGGCGGGCGGCCACCACCGCCTCGCGCACCTCGGGCCGGGCGAGCAGCGCCGCCTCGACCTCCCCCGGCTCCACGCGGAAGCCGCGCACCTTGACCTGGTGGTCCGTCCGCCCCAGGAACTCGATGGTTCCGTCGGCCAGCCAGCGCGCGAGGTCGCCGGTGCGGTACATCCGCGCGCCGGCTTCCGCCGCGAACGGGTCGGGGACCCAGCGCCCGGCGGTGAGCGACGGCCGCCCCAGGTAGCCCCGCCCGACCCCGGCTCCGCCCACGCACAGCTCGCCGGGCACCCCCACCGGAACGGGATCCAGGTGTGGGTCCAGCAGGTAGACGCGCGCCCCGGGGACCGGGCGGCCGATGGGGAGGCTGGACCAGGCCGAGCCGTCGTCGCCGGCCGGCAGGTCGAGCGTGGTGGTGGTGACCGTGGTCTCGGTCAGCCCGTACACGTGCACCAGCGGGACGCCGAGGCGCGCCCACTCGGCCAGCCGCTCGGGGGAGACGCGCTCGCCGCCGATGATGACGAAGCGCACGTGGGCCGGGAGGCGCTCGCCGGCCAGGGCCAGGGCGCGCACCCACTCGTGCCAGTAGGCGGTGGGCAGCTCCAGCCCGGTCACGCCGCGCCGCTCCACGACCCGGAGCAGCTCCTCGGGGGCGTCCAGCAGGTCGGCCTCGTGCAGCACCACGGCGGCGCCGTGGGTCCAGGCGGGGAAGAGCTCCTCCACCACCACGTCGAAGCCCAGCGCGGCGAACTGCAGCATCCGGTCTCCGGGCCCCAGCCCGAGGCGGGCTCCCATGGCGAGCGCGAAGGCGGCCAGCGCGCGGTGCTCCACCATGGCCCCCTTGGGGGTGCCGGTGGAGCCGGAGGTGTGGATCACGTACGCCAGGCTGGCCGGATCCACCGCGGGGAGCGGGGCGGCGTCCCCCCCTCCCTCCGCTCCCTCCTCCAGGTGGAGGACCGGCGCACCCGTTTCGGGGAGCCGGGCGCGGAGGTCGGCGCGGGTGATGACGGCGGCGGCGGCGGTGTCCTCCAGCAGGAACGAGACGCGCTCCGGCGGCAGCGCCGGGTCCACGGGGACGTAGGCCGCCCCCGCGCGCAGGGTGCCGAGCAGCGCCACCGGCAGCTCCAGGGAGCGGTCCAGGAGCACGGCCACCCGGTTCTCCGGCCCCGCGCCCCACCGGCGCAGCCGCCGCGCGAGGCGGTCCGCCCGCCCGACGAGCTCCGCGTAGCTCAGCGACCGCTCCCCCAGCACCACCGCGGTCGCGCCGGGGGCCCGCGCCGCCTGCGCCCAGACCATCTCCACCACAGAGAGGCCCGCGGCGTCGGGAGCGGGGACCCCGTTCCACTCCTCCAGCAGCTGCTCCCGCTCGGCGGGGGCGAGCAGCGGGAGCACCGCGACCGGGCTGTCGGGCTCGGCGGCCGCGCGCTCCAGGAGCGCCCGGTAGTGCCCCAGCATCCGCTGCGCGGTGGCGGCCTCGAAGAGGTCGGCCGCGTACAGCAGCTCGGCCAGGATCCCGTCGGGCCCTTCCCGCAGCGCCAGGCTCAGCTCGAACGGGGTGGCCGCAGCCCCCGTCTCCAGGGGCGCCAGCGTCAGCCCCGCGAGACGCAGGGCACCCTCCGGGGCGTTCTGGAGGGCGAACATCACCTGGAAGACGGGGTGGCGCCCCAGGTCGCGCTCGGTCCCGAGCTCGTCCACCAGCCGCTCGAAGGGGAGCTCCTGGTGCTCGAAGGCCCCGAGCGCCGTTCCGCGGACCCGCCCCAGCAGGGCACGGAAGCCCGGGTCGCGCGAAAGGTCGACCCGGATCGCGAGGGTGTTAACGAAGAAGCCGATCAGCCCCTCCAGCTCCGGCCGGGTCCGCCCCGCGGTCGGCGTCCCGACGACGACGTCCTCCTCCCCCGCGTACCGGGCCAGGAGCGCCGCCCAGGCCGCCAGGAGCGCCATGAACGGGGTCGCCCCCTCCTCCCGCGCCAGCCGGGCCAGCCGGTCGGCCAGCGCTGGCGGGAGCACCATGCTCTCGGAGGCACCGGTGAAGCCGGCCGCCGGACGGCGCGGACGGTCGGTGGGGAGCAGGAGCGCCGCGGGAGCCCCCTCCAGCTCCCGCCTCCAGTGGGCGAGCTGCGCTTCCAGCACCTCCCCCGAGAGGTGCTCCCGCTGCCAGGCGGCGTAGTCGGCGTACTGCACCGGCAGCTCGGGAAGCTCCGGCGCCGCACCCTCCGCCGCGGCGGCGTACAGGGCCGAGACCTCGCGCGCCAGCACCCCCGAGGACCAGGCGTCAGACACGACGTGGTGCACGGTCCAGGCGAGCACGTGCTCGTGCCGGTCCAGGCGCAGCAGGCGCACCCGGAACATGGGGCCGCGCTCCAGGTCGAAGGGCTGGCGCGCCGCGGCCGCGATGCGGCGGCGTGCCTCGTCCCGGCGCTCGGCCTCGGGTAGCGGGGCCAGGTCGTCGAGCGGGAGCGGCACCGGGGCGGGCGGGTCCACGACCTGCACCCCCTCCCCCGCCGCCGTGGTCAGGATGCGGGTGCGCAGCGCCTCGTGCCGGCGCACCACGCCGGCCAGCGCCCCTTCCAGCGCGGCCACGTCCAGCACCCCGGTGAGCCGCAGCGCCCCGCCCAGGTTGTACGACGTGTCCCCGGGATGCAGCTGCTGCAGGAACCAGAGCCGCTGCTGCGCGAACGAAAGCGGCAGCGCGCCGCGCGGGTCCCTCGAGACCGGCCGGATCTGCGGAAGTGGGGAGCCCTCCCCCCCCGCCCGGGCGGCATCCACCCGCGCCGCCAGGGCGGCCAAGGTGGGCGCCTCGAAGAGCACGCGCACGGGCAGCTCGATCCCGAGCGCCGCGCGCAGCCGGGAAACGGCCTGCATCGCGCGGAGGGAGTGCCCGCCGACCTCGAAGAAGTCGTCGTCCGCGCCCACCCGCTCCAGCCCCAGCAGCTCGGCCCACAGGCCGGCGACCATCTGCTCGGTGGGCGTGGCCGGAGCGCGATACTGCCCCCGGGCGGCCCGCCCGCCCCACTCGGGATCGGGGAGCGCCAGGCGGTCCGTCTTCCCGCTGGGGGTCCGCGGCAGGGCCTCGACCCGCACCACGGCAGCCGGCACCATGAACTCCGGGAGCCGGGCGCGCAGGTGCGCCCGCAGCGCGGCCTGCCCGGGGGCGGCACCCTCCTGCGCCACCACGTAGGCCACCAGCTGCCGCTCCCCGTCCGGGTCCGGCCGCGCGGTCACGGCGGCCTCGCGCACTTCCGGGTGCTCCAGCAGCGCGGCCTCCACCTCCCCCGGCTCGATGCGGTAGCCGCGCACCTTCACCTGGTGGTCCGCCCGCCCCAGGAACTGCACGCTCCCGTCCGGGAGCCAGCGCCCCAGGTCGCCCGTGTGGTAGGCGCGCCGCCCGTCCCCCTCGGGGCCGGGGCGGAAGGCCGCGCGCGTGGCGTCCGGCCGGTTCCAGTAGCCCAGGGCCACGTGTGCGCTGCGGATGACGATCTCGCCCGTGCCGTAGACCGCCGGCTGCTCCCCGGCCGCGTTGACCAGCGCCACCTCCGTGTCCTCCACGGGGAACCCCACCGGGACGGGACCCCCGCGCAGCGCCGCCTCGCGGTCCAGCAGCGCCTGGAGGGCCAGGGTGGACTCGGTGGGGCCCAGCCCGTTCACCAGCACGCACCCCTCGCCGAAGTGCCGGAGGAAGAGCTCGACCTCGCCGCGGCCCGCCTCCTCGCCGCCCAGGACCACCAGGCGGATCCCCGGGATGCTCCCCGGCTCGTGCCGGTCGCGCAGCAGGTAGCGGAAGACGGTGGGGGTGGAGTGGAACACGGTGATCCCCTCGCGCTCCAGCCAGCGCGCGAGGTCGTCGCTCCCCTCGGCACGCAGGTCGAGCGGGCACAGCGCGGCCCCGTTCAGCAGCGCCCCGAAGATGTCCATCACCGCGGCGTCGAAGGCGAACGACGAGAAGAGCGTCAGGCGGTCCGCCGGGCCGATGCGCAGGTTGTTGGTGTAGGCCCGGACGTGGTGCAGGACGTTGCGGTGGCTCTGCACCACCCCCTTGGGCCGGCCCGTGGAGCCGGAGGTGTAGAGGATGTAGGCCGGCCGGTCCGGCGGGACCTCGGGGAGGGAACCGCCATGGACCCTTCCCGGCGCGTCGATCCGGAGCAGCGGGAGGTCGCCGGCCAGGCGGCGCGCGGAGGCGAGGTTCTGCGCATCCGTCAGCAGGGCGCCCGGGCGGGCGTCGGCCAGGACCAGGGCGAGCCGCTCCTCGGGGTAGCGGGGATCCAGCGGCACGTACGTCTTTCCCGCCCGGAGCGCCGCCAGCACGGCCACCGGCATGGCGGCGTCGTGCCCGAGGAGGATCCCGATCCGCTCCTCGCCCGCCCCGCGCTCCGCGAGGATGGCGCGTGCCACCCGGTCCACGGCGGCGTCCAGCTCCGCGTAGGTGAGGCGGACGCCTCCCCCGCTCATCGCCAGGCGCTCTCCGTGCACCCGCGCCTGCCGTGCGAACCGCCGGTCGATGGACTGCTCGATCTCCGCCCGGGGGAACTCCACGAACGGGCCCGCGGGGCGGACGCGCTCCGCGGCCCCGTGCGGGCGGGACGGCCGGCCGGGACGCAGCGGAAGGGCCGAGAGGCGCAGCGTGGGGTCCGCGGCCACCGCCTCCAGCAGGGCTTCGAGGTGCCCGAGCATCTCCACCATCTGCTCGGCCTCGAACAGCCCGGCGTCGTAGGCGAGGGTGAAGTGGATCTCCTCCTCCCGCTCCACCGCGTGCAGCGTGACGTCGCTCCGGGACGAGATCCCCCCCGCGGGGAGGGACTCCACCTCCAGGCCGGGGATGGAGAGCGGGGTCTCGGGGACGTTGATCAGGTTGAACATGGCCTGGAACACCGGCGTCCACCCCAGGCTCCGCTCCACCGGGAGCGCTTCCAGCAGTCTCTCGAAGGGGAGGTCCTGGTGGGCGTAGACGCCCACCATCGCCTCCTGCACCCGTGCGGTGACCTCCCGGAACGCGGGGTCGCCCGACAGGTCGGTCCGGAGCGCCAGCGTGTTCAGGAAGAAGCCGACCAGCCCCTCCAGCTCCGGCTCGCTGCGGCCGGCGACCGGGACGCCCACCACCACGTCCGTCTGGCCGCTGTAGCGCGCCAGCAGCGCCTGCCACCCCGCCAGGAGCACCACGAACAGCGTGGCTCCCTCCCGGCGGGCCAGCGCGCGCAGCGCCCCGGCCGGACCGCCCGGGAGGGTCCACGTCTGCACGCCGCTCCGCACCAGGGGCGTGTCGGTGCGGGGCCGGGCGGTGGGGAGCTCCAGCAGAGGAGGAGCCCCGGAGAGGCGCTCGGTCCAGTAGCCGAGCTGCCGCTCCAGGACCTCCCCCGTGAGCCAGGCGCGCTGCCAGAGCGCGAAGTCCGCGTACTGCACCTCGAGCTCCGGGAGCGGAGAGGGCCGCCCCGCCGCGTACGCGGTGTACAGCGCGGAGACCTCCCGGACCAGCACCCCCGTCGTCCAGGCGTCGCCCACGATGTGGTGCAGCGTGAAGAGGAGGACCCAGTCCTCCTCGCCGGCGCGCAGCAGCGTGGTCCGGAGGAGGGGGCCCTGCTCCAGGTCGAAGGGACGGCGCGCCTCCGCCTCGGCCAGGCGGAGAGCGACCCCCTCCCGCTCCCGTGTCCCGCGCAGGTCCACCACCGGGAGCACGCGCGGCTCCGCGGGATCGACCACCTGCACGGGCTCGCCCTCCACCGCGTGGAAGCGGGTGCGCAGCGACTCGTGCCGCCGCACCACCTCGGCGAGCGCGCGCGCCAGCACCCCTACGTCCAGGATCCCGCGCATCCGGAGCGGGAAGGCCATGTTGTAGGCGGGGCTCCCGGGGTCGAGCTGGTGGAGGAACCAGATCCGCTGCTGTGCGAAGGAGAGCGGCAGCGCTCCCCGGCGCCGCATGGGGCGCAGGGGCGGCCGCTCCGCCTCGTCCGGTCCGGAGCCGGCGCGCTCCTCGGGCGCGAAGGCGGGCTCGTCCCGGCCGGCACCCTCCACCAGGGCCCGTAGCGCGCCGAGGAAGGCCTGGGCCACGCGCTCGATGGTCGCCGCGTCGTGCACGCCGGAGCCGTACGACCAGCCGGCGTGCAGCCGCCCCTCCCCCACCCAGGCGTTGACCTCGATCCGGTGGGTGCGGAGCGCGCGCGGGCTCCGCTGCGGGCCCGTGTCCTCCGCCGCGGGGCGGAAGGGGGACTCCTCCGGGAGCGTCCCGTCGAGCTGGCCCAGGTAGTTGAACAGGACCTCCGGCCGCGGACGGCGGCGCAGCTCCTCCACCTCGGGGTCGAGGGGAGCCACGTGGCGGAGGAGTCCCCAGCCGATCCCGTCGCCGGGGACCGCCCGCAGGCGCTCGCGCACGGCCCGCAGCGTCGCCCCCGGATCGCCGGAGGCCGGGCGCTCCAGCCGCAACGGGTGCTCCGCCGTGAACCACCCCACGGTGCGCGTCAGGTCCACGTCGTCCCACAGCTCCGCGCGACCGTGGCCCTCCAGCTCCACGGCCAGCGAGTCCTCGCCGGTCCAGCCGCAGACGGCCTCCAGCAGGGCGGCCAGCAGCACCTCGTCCACGCGGGTGCCGCCGCGCCCGGCCGTGGCCTGCAGGAGCGCGCGGGTCTCCGCCTCCCCCAGCGCGACCCTGGCCGTGCGCTCCTGCGCCACGGTGTCCGGTCCCCCGGGGCGGTCGACCGGGAGGGGCGCCCCCCCGGGGG
>DASYWD010000289.1 GCA_035936415.1 Longimicrobiaceae bacterium | reverse complement strand
CCCCGTGGGCGGGGCCGCGGGGTGGCTGGTGGCCGCCGGCCTGGCGTCGCTCCTCCTCACCCACCACACCTTCCACCAGCCGCTCGCCTTCGGCTGGGTCGTCGCTTCGGTGCTGGGAATCGCGCTCTTCGCCATCGCGCTGTACGTGGCGGCCGAGCGCCGCCGCTCCGCCACGCTCCGCGAGCGCCTCGCCGCGCTGGAGGCGGAGCTTGCGCGGGTGCGCGCCCACGCGCTGGGTGGGGAAGGGGCTCTGGGGACGGCGTAAGGACGCGCGTGCCGGGGCGCGGGTGAGCGGCGCCTGATCCCTCACCCCCGCTCCAGCAGCGCCACCGGGAAGTCCGCGAACAGCTCGTCCACGGCGAGCGCCGTACCGCCCCCGCGCTCGACCCCCTCCACCTCCGCGCCGGTGAGCACGTTCCGCCAGCGCCCCGCCAGGATCCCGTCGCTGCCCTCGATCCAGGTGTCGCGCCACGCCTCCGCGTCCGGGAGGGCGAAGCCGCGCTCCCGCATCATCGTGGCCGGGAGGCGGGGCACCGCCGCCACCACCTCCGCGCCGCCGCCCCGGCGTGCGAAGGCGAACACGTGCCCCACCCGCGCCCCCGCCGAGGTGAGCGGCAGGTACTCGCCGTCCAGGAAGGTCTCCGGGAGCGCGTTTCGCAGCGCGAGCGCCCGGTGCGTCAGGTACAGCTTGATCCGCCCGTCCTCCCAGCGCTCCACCAGCTCCCGCGCCAGCGCCGCCGTGTCCCCGTCCTCCAGCCGCTCGCGCAGCTCCCGCAGCAGCCGCCGGCGGAGCTCGTAGTCCACCGGGCGGCGGTTGTCCGGGTCCACCAGCGAGAAGTCCCACAGCTCCTGCCCCTGGTACACGTCCGGCACCCCGGGCGCCGCCAGCTTCACCAGCGTCTGCGCCAGAGAGTTCAGCATCCCCATGCGGGCCACGATCGGCTGCAGCCGCAGCAGGTCGTCCACGAACGCCCTGCTCCCGCTCCGGTCCAGGATTGCCGCCACGAACTCCTTCAGCCCCGCGTCGTAGCCCTCGTTCGGCTCGATCCAGCTCGTGTGCTCCTTGGCCTCACGCGTGGCCTTCTCCATGTACCCCTGGATCCGGGCGACGAAGTCCTGGTGCGCCTGGTCCTCCGTGGCGCCCAGCGGCCACGCCCCCACGAGCGTCTGGTAGAGCAGGTACTCGTCCCCGGGGGCGGGAACCGGGTGCTCCTCGTCGTCGTAGCGGCGGCTCCGGCGGTTCAGCTCCGCCCAGGTGGTGACGTGCGCCTCCCACAGGTCGGGGACCTCCGAGAGCACGTCGATGCGGGCGCGCACGTCCTCGCTCCGCTTGGTATCGTGCGTGGACGAGGTGGAGAGCGCGTGCGGCCAGTGCTCCGCCCGCTCCCGCAGGTAGCGGTGCAGCTCCTCCGGGGGGACGCCGAAGTGGTCCGGCTCTCCCCCCACCTCGTTGAGCGACACCAGCCGGTTGAAGACGTAGAAGGCGGTGTCCTCCACCCCCTTCGCCATCACCGGCCCGGTGAGCTGCTGGAACTTCATCACGAAGCGGGCGTGCTCCTTCCGTGCCTCCTCGTCCAGCCCCTCCGGCCAGTCCAGGAGGAGCACGCTGCGCACGAAGTCGAAGAGGGAGCGGCTCATGGCGGGGTTGCGGCGCCGCGCCGCGCGCACCGCCTGCTCCACGTAGGCCCGGTCGCGCTCCGACACCCGGCCCGCGAAGGCGTCGACGTAGGTGCGGTAGACGGGGAAGCCGGCGATCACCTCGCGCAGCGCGTCGTGGAGCAGCCCAAAGGTGAAGTCGCGCGAGCGGCGGCTCCGCTCCGAGATGCGCCCCAGCATGGTGGTGAGCACGTTCAGCTCGCTCACCAGCGACGACTCCAGGATCAGCCGCTTCTTGCGGTAGGCCAGCTCCGGGAAGCGGATCCGCTCGTGCGCGAAGCGGCCGTAGATGGTGTCCATCGCGGCCTGGTTGTCGCCGGCCACGAACAGGCCGTTCACCCGGTTCAGGAACTCGTACCCCACCGTCCCCGCCGTCCGCCAGTCGTCCGGGATCGTCTCGTCGCCGGTGAGGATCTTCTCCACCACCACGTAGAAGCGCTCGTCGTCGGGGTCCACCCCCGCCGTCTCCACCTGCAGGTCGCGCAGGTAGTCGTGGGGGTGGAAGAGGCCGTCCGGGTGGTCGATCCGGAGCCCCGTGACCTTTCCCTCGCGCACGAGCTGCAGGATCAGCCGGTGGGTGGCCTGGAACACCTCCCCCCGCTCCACCCGCACCCCGGCCAGGTCGTTCACGTCGAAGAAGCGGCGGTAGTTGATCTCCTCCGCCGCCACCCGCCAGAACGCGAGCCGGTACGCCTGGTCCTCCAGGAGCGCGTCCAGCCGGTCGAAGGAGCGCGGGTCGCCCGGCGTGCCGTTGTACTCCGCCACCGCCTCGTCCAGCGCCCGGCGGACCTCCGGCGAGCCGCCGTACAGCGTGCGCAGGCGGCGCTGCGTCACCGTCTTCTCGCGCCGGCGCTCGGCCACGCTCGCGGCGTCGGTGCGGCGGCGCGCGGGGAGCCGCTCCAGCGCGGTGACGATGCTCTCCAGCTCCATCCGGTCCGGGTGGTCGGCCTCCAGCTCCTCCAGCCGCTCCAGCGCCAGCCGGAGCACCGCCGCCGTGGGCCCGGGGGCGGAGGGGAAGCGGGTGTCCCAGTACTCCACGTAGAAGCGCCCCTCCTCGTACACCAGCCTGAGCTCGCCGCGCTCCAGCACCACGCCGTACTGGTCGCCGAGCACGGGGAGGAGCACCTTCCCCTCCAGCTCCGGCTTGTACGGCGCCCAGTCGATGTCGAAGTACGCCGCGCGGGGCGAGCTGGGGCCGTTCTCCAGCACGTCGTTCCACCAGGGGTTCGCCCCCGCCGCCACCCCCATGTGGTTGGGGACGATGTCCAGCAGGTGCCCCATCCCGTGCTCGCGGAGGAGCCCCGTCATCCGCGCGTGCTCCTCCGGGGTGCCGATCTCCGGGTTGAGCCGGTTGTGGTCGGTGATGTCGTAGCCGTGCAGGCTCCCCGGCCGCGCCTGCAGGTAGGGCGACGCGTACAGGTCCGAGACCCCCAGCTCCGCCAGGTACGGCACGAGCTCCGCGGCGTCGCGGAAGGTGAAGAGGTGGTTGAACTGGAGACGGTAGGTGGAAAGGGGTACGCGGCCTGCCGCGGGGTGGCGGTTCTCGCTCTGGTCCGACACGTGCGCTCCCGGAAGTTCGTGGGCGATGGCTTCCCCGCCCGTGCGGGGGCCCACCGGCACAGCAAGAAGCGCGCAACGCGCCGCGGCCCTCGTCGGTTGCGGCGCGCGTCCTGCATCCGCCGGGGCGCATCCGGACCGCGGTCCGGCCCCCCCGTGCACGCACGGCCGAACGCAGAACCCGAGGCTCGATGGACGAACGGCTGAAGAAGCTCGACCCCCGCTGGCACGTGCCCGGCTTCCTGGAGGACGCCGTCACCGCCTGGCCGGGGCGGCCGTACCCGCTCGGCGCGGAGTGGGACGGCGAGGGCACCAACTTCGCCATCTACTCCGAGCTGGCGCGCGAGGTGGAGCTCTGCATCTTCGACGCCCCCGACGACGACGAGCCCTCGCGCACCTACCGGCTCCGGGAGCGGAGCGCCTTCGTCTGGCACGGCTACGTTCCCGGGGTGGGGCCGGGCACCTACTACGGGTACCGCATCAACGGCCCGTACGAGCCGGCGCGGGGGCACCGCTGCAACCCCTTCAAGCTCCTCATCGACCCCTACGCCCGCGCCATGGCCGGGAAGGTGGACTGGTCGACGCACCCGTGGGCGTACCCGTTCGACCAGCCGGGCGAGGACTGGGTGCTGGACGACACCCCCGACGCGGGGGGGGTCCCCAAGGGGGTGGTGGTCGACACCTCCTTCGACTGGCAGGGCGACCGGCCCCCGCGGATCCCCTGGCACGAGACGGTGATCTACGAGGCGCACGTGAAGGGGCTCACCATGCTCCACCCCGGGGTCCCGGAGGAGATCCGCGGCACCTACCGGGCGGTGGCGCACCCGGCGGTCGTCGCGCACCTCAAGTCCATCGGGGTCACGGCCATCGAGCTCCTCCCCGTGCACGAGATCGCCGACGAGTACCACCTGATCGAGAAGGGGCTCGTCAACTACTGGGGGTACGCCTCCATCAACTACTTCTCCCCCGCCGGGCGCTACGCCCACGCCCGCGACTACGGCGAGCAGGTGCGCGAGTTCAAGGAGATGGTGCGCGCGCTCCACGCCGAGGGGCTGGAGGTGATCCTGGACGTGGTCTACAACCACACCTCGGAGGGGAACCACCTGGGGCCCACCCTCTCCTTCAAGGGGATCGACAACCCCACCTACTACCGCCTGGTGCCGCACGCCCCCCGCTACTACATGGACTACACGGGGACCGGCAACTCGCTGAACCTCCGCAACCCGCAGACGCTCCAGCTGGTCATGGACAGCCTGCGCTACTGGGTGGAGGAGATGCACGTGGACGGCTTCCGCTTCGACCTGGCCTCCACGCTGGCCCGCGAGCTCCACGCGGTGCAGAAGCTCTCCTCCTTCTTCGACGTGATCCACCAGGACCCGGTGATCTCGCGCGTGAAGCTGATCGCCGAGCCGTGGGACGTCGGCGAGGGCGGGTACCAGGTGGGGAACTTCCCCGTGCTCTGGGCCGAGTGGAACGGCAAGTACCGCGACACCGTGCGCGCCTACTGGCGCGGCGACCCGGGGACGCTGGGCGAGCTGGGGTACCGCCTCACCGGCTCCAGCGACCTGTACGAGGAGGACGGCCGCCGCCCGCACGCGAGCATCAACTTCGTCACGGCGCACGACGGCTTCACGCTGAACGACCTGGTCTCGTACAACCACAGGCACAACGAGGCCAACCTGGAGGAGAACCGCGACGGCCACGGCCACAACATCTCCTACAACTTCGGGGTGGAGGGGCCCACGCAGCGCCACGACATCATCCGCCAGCGGGAGCGCCAGAAGCGCAACTTCATCGCGACCCTCCTCCTGTCGCAGGGGGTGCCCATGATCTGCGGCGGCGACGAGATGGGGCGCACGCAGTACGGCAACAACAACGCGTACTGCCAGGACAACGAGATCTCCTGGATCGGGTGGAACCTGACCGGGCGCGGCCGGGCGCTCCTGGAGTTCACGCGCCGCGTGGCGAAGCTCCGGCGCGAGCACCCCACCTTCCGGCGGCGCCGCTTCTTCCGGGGGCGCCCCATCCGCGGCTCCGGCGTCAAGGACATCAGCTGGGTCCGCCCGGACGGCCACGAGATGACCGACATGGAGTGGAACTCCGGCTTCGTGAAGGCGTTCGGGATGTGCCTCTCCGGCGACGCCATGGAGGAGTGGAACGAGCGCGGCGAGCAGATCGCCGACGACACCTTCCTCCTCCTCTTCAACGCGGACGGCGGCTCCATCTCCTTCACCCTCCCGGAGTACGGCGACGCGGAGGAGTGGGAGGTGACGCTGGACACCAACCGCCCCGAGATGGCGGAGGGCGTGGAGGTGCACGCGGTGGGCGGGGAGTTCCCGCTGGAGGGGCGCTCCATGGTGGTGCTGCGCGCCCGCCACGACGGGCTGAGGCTCGCCGGGGACGAGGACGGGAACAGGGGAGGCACGGGGGACCTGGACGCGCGGGAGGAGACGTGGAAGCGACCGGAGGAGGAGAGATGAGCGGCGTGGCGGCGGAGCGGACGCTGGGGGCGCGCGTCGAGAGGGGGGGCGTGGAGTTCCGGGTCTGGGCCCCGGGGCACGAGCGCGTGGACGTGGTGCTCTACGGCGCGGGGGGGGAGCGGGACCACCCGCTCGCCGCCCAGGCCGAGGGATGGTGGAGCGTACGGGTGGAGGGGATCGGGGCGGGGGCGCGCTACCGGTACCGGCTGGACGGGGGGGACGCGTTCCCGGACCCGGCGTCGCGATTCCAGCCGGAGGGGGTGCACGGGCCCTCCGAGGTCGTGGACCCGGAGGCGTTCCGGTGGACGGACGGGGGGTGGAGGGGGATCCCGCTGGAGGAGATGGTCGTCTACGAGCTGCACGTGGGGACCGCCACGCCGGAGGGGACCTTCGAGGCGCTGATCCCCCGGCTCGACCACTTCGTGGAGCTGGGTGTGACGGCCATCGAGATCATGCCGGTGGCCGAGTTCCCGGGGGCCCGCAACTGGGGGTACGACGGGGTGGACCTCTTCGCCCCCGAGAGCTCGTACGGCGGGCCGGAGGGGCTGCGGCGGCTGGTGGACGCCGCGCACGGGCGCGGGCTCGCCGTGGTGCTGGACGTGGTCTACAACCACTTCGGGCCGGAGGGGAACTACCTCCCGCTCTTCACCAGCGGCAAGGTCTTCACCGAGCGGCACCACACCCCCTGGGGCGCCGCCGTCAACTACGACGGCGAGGGGAGCGCGGCCGTGCGCGAGATCGTGATCGGCAACGCCCTGCACTGGGCGCGCGAGTACCACCTGGACGGCCTCCGCCTGGACGCCACGCACGCCATCATCGACGACTCGCCGACGCACGTGCTGCAGGAGCTGGCCGCCCGCGTCCGCGACGCGCTGGGGCCGGAGCGCCGCTTCGTGGTCTTCGCCGAGGACGAGCGCAACGAGCGGCTCCTGGTGACCCCGGTGGACAGGGGCGGGCTGGGGCTGGACGGCGTCTGGGCGGACGACCTGCACCACCAGATCCGCGCCTGCGTGGCCGGCGACCGGGAGGGGTACTTCGCCTCCTACTCGGGGAGCGTGGAGGACGTCGCGGAGACGCTGCGGAAGGGTTGGTACTACGAGGGGCAGCGCTCCCCGCACACCGGCGAGGCGCGCGGCACCCCGGCCGAGGGGATCGCGTACCCCCGCTTCGTGCAGTGCATCCAGAACCACGACCAGGTGGGGAACCGCGCCCTGGGCGACCGCCTGAACCACGGCATCTCTCCCGCGGCGTACCGCGCCGTCTCCGCGTTCCTCCTCCTCACGCCGGCCACCCCGCTCCTCTGGATGGGGCAGGAGTGGGCCGCCTCGTCGTTCTTCCAGTACTTCACCGACCACCCGGAAGAGCTGGGGCGGCTGGTGACGGAGGGGCGGCGCGAGGAGTTCAAGGGCTTCTCCGCCTTCGCCGACCCGGCGACCCGCGAGCGCATCCCGGACCCGCAGGACCCGGAGACCTTCCGCCGCTCGAAGCTGAACTGGGACGAGCGCGAGCGGCGGCCGCACGCGGGGGTGCTGGCGCTGTACCGCGAGCTGCTGGCGCTGCGGCGCGCGGAGCCGGCGCTGCGGGAGCGCGGGCGCGAGCACTTCCGCGCTTCCGCCCTGGACGACGACGCGCTGGCGGTGCGGAGGGAGGCCCCGGACGGGAGCGCGCTCCTGCTGGTGGTGGCCTTCCGGGGGGAGGTGCGGGTGGACACCGCGGCGCGGGCCGACACGCGCCCGCCCGCCGGACGGGGGTGGGAGCTGCTGCTGGCCACGGAGGAGGGGCGCTTCGGGGGGGAGCTGGAGGGGGAGGTGGCCAGCCTCGCCCCCGGGGGGGAGCTGCGCATGGAGGGCCCCGGGGCGGTGCTGCTGCGCTCCGGCTGAGCGGCGGATTCGCCACACGGAGCGGGCCGCGGGACCGGTTGTTGCAAACACGGCCCCACGGACCCCGGATCCGCGGCCTGCGCGGGCCGGACGGTCGCGTTGTTTCCTGGACGGGGTCGGGAGGGATGCCGGCTCCGGGCGCGGTGGGCAGACCCAACCACTCGAACGGAGGGAAGAAGAAATGGCGGACATCGACATCGAACGGAAGAGCGGCGGATCCATCTGGCCGTGGCTCCTGGGGCTGCTGGCGCTGCTCCTGATCGGCTGGCTGCTGTGGGAGATGTTCGACGACGACGAGGCCGAGGTGCTGGAGCCCGCCGCCGCCGTCGTGGAGCCCGCGCCGGAGCCCGGCGTCGCCCCGGTGGCGGCAGGGGCCGCGGTCGTGCCTCCCGCGGTGGAGCAGTACATGACGACCTGCGCGCCGCGCGACGCCGCCAGCATGAGCATGGACCACCAGTACACCAGCGACTGCATCCAGCGGCTGGTCGCCTCGGTCGATGCGGTGCTCCAGAACCCGGAGATGACCGGCGTCAACGTGCAGGCGCAGCTGCAGGACGCGCGGCAGGCGGCCGAGCGCCTGGTGCAGACCCCGGAGACATCCACGGAGCACGCGGGGATGGTGCGCAACGCCTTCACCTCGGTGGCGACGCTGATCAACGCGATCCAGGACCAGCGCTTCCCGGCCCTGGACGCTCAGGCGGGCCAGCTGGAGCAGACCGCGCAGTCCGTGCAGCCCGGGCAGCAGCTGCTGAACCAGCGGGACGCGGTCCAGAACTTCTTCCGCCAGGCGGGCGACGTGCTGCAGAGGATGGCCGGCGGCGCCGCCGGATAGTCGCAGGACCCGGCCCGCGCCACCAGGCGCGGGCCGGGCCGGAGCCCACCACCACCCCGACTCCCCGGAGTATCCCGCATGCCCGCGTGGGCTTCCGACTTCCTGTTCCGGACCGAGCCCATCGTCTGGGTGCAGCAGTTCTTCGGGTACGGCCACCCGCTCCCCTTCCGGCTCGTCGACCTGCTGGCCACCAACTGGGGCGTGGTTCTCGTCGCGGGCCTGGCGCTCTGGCTCTGGGGGCGGGAGGACGTCTACGCCCTGGCCGGAGTCGTCCTGGCGGAGGCCGTCGTCAACGTGCTGCTCAACCTGGTGATCGACGTCCCCCGTCCCAGCGGCCCGGAGATCGTCAAGTACGAGCACGTGAACCTGGGCTCCTTCCCCAGCGGGCACGTCTTCACCGCCACGGTGCTCTGGGGGCTCCTCTGGGCGCGGGGGCGCGTGCCGCTCTGGCTCTCGGCGCTGGTGGTGGCGGCGGTCGGGGTCGGGCGGATGTACCTGGGGGTGCACTACCTGACCGACGTGGTGGGCGGGGCGCTCCTCGGAACCCTGCTGATCTGGCTCTTCCGGAGGGCGTGGCCGGCGGCGCGCGCGTGGCTGGGGGAGCGCTCCCAGGGCTTCTTCCTGGCCGCGGGCGCGCTGGGGATCGCGGCCACGGTGGCCGGGCTGCTCCTGGTCTTCGAGCGGAGCCCCTTCCTCTGGAACTCGGCGGGGGTGGCGGTCGGGGGGACGGTGGCGCTCCTGGCGGAGCACCGCCTGGTGGGGTACGAGCCCGCCTGGCGGGGCGCGGCCGGCGCGGCGGCACGGGTCGCCGTGGGGCTGCTGGGGCTCGTCCCCCTGCTGGTGGTGGAGAAGCGCACCGGCGAGGAGGCGCTCGCGCTGGGGGCGGTGCTGCTCGCTCTGGGCGCGCTCTGGGCGCTGCTCGCCGTCCCGGCCCTGTTCCGGTGGTGGGGGTGGTCCCGGGGCGAGGAGCGGGCCGTCCGGGCGGTGCCCCGTCCCGCTTCCGCCTGAGCGGGCCGGGGATCCGGTGCATGCTGAAACATTTCCGAAATTCCGGTGTAACCTTCGTCGACGCCGGAGCACTCCCCGGCGTCCCGCCCCGACGTTCGCCCGCGCCGCGCCTCCCCGCGCGCCGTGGGCGGCCACGTTGGGGCCCGGACGCCGCAGGGTGGCACGGGCACGCATCTTACGCGTGCCGCCGGCCACGACGAGCCCCCGCTCCCGACCCGCGACCCATCGCGAAGGCGGGTCCCCTGCCGCACCGGGCAGGCCCCGCGACGCCACACACAGGAGTGCCGACATGAACGGAAACGGTTCGAATCGGATCCGCGAAGAGGACATGTACGTGAACCGCGACGCGCACCCCGGTTGGCCCACGGCGGCCGAGCGGACCGTCAAGGCGGGTGACGAGGTCCTCTGTGTCAGCGGGACGGCGGAGGTGGTGAAGGTGCTGGGGCGTACGGGCGACGGGAGCCGGCTGCTGGAGCTTAAGCTCAAGAACGTCCAGGGCGCCAAGCCCTTCTTCGCGGCGGCGTCCAACGTGCTGGTGCCGCCCGCCAGGGCCGCGGCCTGACGGTTCGAGCCCGAAGATGCAGAGAGCGCCCCCCCCCGCC
>DASYWD010000288.1 GCA_035936415.1 Longimicrobiaceae bacterium | reverse complement strand
GACCCGGAGCTGCGCGGCGTCGCCGTGGACTCCCGCCGCGTGGAGCCCGGCTTCCTCTTCTGCGCGGTGGTGGGGACGAGCGGCGACGGGCACCGCTTCCTCCCGGACGTAGCCGCGCGCGGGGCCGCCGCCGCGCTGGTGGAGCGCGCGGACCCGGCCCTCGCGCTCCCGCAGGTGGAGGTGTCCTCCGGCCGGCTGGCGGCCGCGTACGCCGCCGCCGCGTTCCACGGCGATCCCTGGGAGGAGCTGACGCTGGTGGGGGTCACCGGCACCAACGGGAAGACCACCAGCGCGGCGATCCTCCGCCACCTCCTCGCCTGCCGCGGCCCGGCGGCGTCCATCGGCACCCTGGGCGCGGTCGGCCCGGACGGCAGGACCATCCCCGGGACGGAGGGGCTCACCACCCCCGGCCCGGTGGAGACCGCGGAGTGGCTCCGCCGCCTCGCCGACCAGGGGGTGCGCGGCGTGGCGATGGAGGTCTCCTCGCACGCGCTGGAGCAGGGGCGGGCGGCGGCGGCGCGCTTCGACGGGGCGCTGTTCACCAACCTGTCCCGCGACCACCTGGACTACCACGGCACCATGGAGGCGTACCGCGCGGCGAAGCTGCGCCTCCTGGAGTTGCTGAAGCCCGACGGAGTCGCCGCCCTGAACGCCGACGACCCCGCCTGGGAGGGGGTGCGCGCTCCCCGCGGCCGGACGGTGCGCTTCGGGATCCGCGCGGAGGCGGAGGTGCGGGCGGAGGAGGTGGCGGCCTTCGCCGGGGGGACCCGCTTCGTCCTGCGGACCCCGGGCGGGAGCGTCCCCGTGCGGCTCCCGCTGATGGGCGGCTACAACGTGTCCAACGCGCTGGGCGCCGCCGCGGTCTTCCATGGGCTCGGCTGGGCGGCGGAGGAGGTGGCCGCCGGGTTGGAGTCGCTCCCCCAGGTGCCCGGCCGGCTGGAGCGGGTCCCCACCCCCGGGATCGCGGGGACGGTGCTGATCGACTACGCCCATACCCCGGATGCGCTGGAGGTGGCGCTCGGGGCGCTGCGTCCCCTCACCCCAGGCCGGCTGATCGTGGTGTTCGGGGCCGGCGGCGACCGCGACCGCGGAAAGCGCCCGGAGATGGGGCGCGTCGCATCGCGCCTCGCCGACCTGGCCATCGTCACCTCCGACAACCCGCGCACCGAGGACCCGGAGCGGATCGCCGACGACGTGGAGCGTGGCATGGGGCATGCGCCCCGCCTCCGCGTCCTCGACCGGCGGGAGGCGATCCGCCGCGCGCTGGACGAGGCCGGCGATGGGGACGTGGTGCTCCTCGCCGGGAAGGGCCACGAGACCTACCAGATCTGGGGGAGCGAGGTCCGCCCGTTCGACGAGCGGGTGGTGATCGGGGAGCTCCTCGCGGAGCGGGAAACCACTACCGGGCGAGGTGCGGATTGAGCGGGTTCAGGTGGACGGCGGCGCAGGTGAGGCAGGCACTGGAGGACGAGATGCTGCGGGCGTGGGCCGGCCGTGGGGCACAGGAGCGTGCGGGCGGCGACCGCCAGGTGTTCTCCGGGGTCTCCACCGACACCCGGACGGTCGTCCCCGGCTCGCTCTTCGTGGCGCTGGTTGGCGAGCGCTTCGATGCGCACGAGTTCCTGCGCGAGGCGGCGGAGAAGGGCGCCGCCGGGGCCGTGGTGTCGAGGGTCCCCGAGGATGCGCCCGAGGGGCTGCGCCTCTTCGAGGTGGACGACACCCTCCGCGCGCTGGGCCGCCTGGCCCGCCACCGGCGGCGCCAGCACCGCGGCCAGGTGGTGGGGATCGGCGGGAGCAACGGGAAGACGACCACCAAGGACCTGGTCCGCGCCGCGCTCGTGGCGCGCTTCCGCGTCCACGCCACCGAGGGGAACCTGAACAACCAGGTCGGCGTCCCGCTGACGATCCTCGCCGCCCCGGACGAGGCGGAGGTGCTGGTGGTGGAGATGGGGACCAACGAGCCCGGCGAGATCGCCATCCTCACCCGGATCGCGGAGCCGGACTTCTCCATCGTCACCTCCATCGGCGAGGAGCACCTGGAGAAGCTGGGGAGCCTGGAGGGGGTGCTGGAGGAGGAGCTCCACATGGTGACCGGCCTCCGGCTGGGCGGCGTCGCCCTGGTGGCCGAGGACCCCCCGGCGCTCCCGCAGCGGACGCGCGCGGAGCTGGGCGGGTACCGGGTGCGGGTGATCGGCCTCTCGGAGGGCGCGGACGTCCACCCGGACGGCGGCGCAGACGGGATCGAGATCCTCCCGGACGGGAGCACCCGCTGGAGCTGGGAGGGGGCGCCGGTGCACCTCCCCCTCCCGGGGCGCCACAACGTCCGCAACGCGCTCTTCGCCCTGGCGCTCGCCCGCGAGATGGGAGTGTCCAAGGAGGCCGCCACCCGTGCCCTCGCGAAGGTCCCCCGGCCCAAGCTGCGCAACGAGTGGCACCGCGTCGGCGGCATGCAGGTGCTTGCGGACTGCTACAACTCCAACCCTCCCAGCCTCGCCGCGGCCGTGGACCTCCTGGCCGGGCTCCCCGCGGAGGGGGGGAAGGTGGCGGTGGTCGGGACCATGCGCGAGATGGGCGAGCAGGCTCCGGCGCTCCACCGCCGCGCCGCGGAGCAGATCGCCGGGCGGGTGGGGCGGGGGATCGACCGTGTCGTCGCCACCGGCGAGTTCGCCGCCGCCTTCGCCCCGCACGCCGCCACGCTGGGCGACCGGCTGGTGGCGGTGGAGGACCCGGTGGAGGCGTACGCCGCCTCCGCGCCCTTCCTCCGCGGCGACGAGACGGTGCTCCTCAAGGCCTCGCGCGGCGAGTCGCTGGAGCGGTGGCTCCCGCTGCTGGAGCGGGACTTCGGAGGAAACGGCAGGGGACAGGGATAGGGAGTAGCCAGCAAGCGTGAAGGCTGGCTGCCGCTCGCCGTTACAGGTGCGACCTGTCCCCTGTGAGCCAAACCATTAGCTACGGACCACGGTGCTCTACCACCTGCTCGTTCCGCTCTCCGAGTACCACATCGTCTTCAACCTCTTCCGGTTCCAGACCTTCCGGGCGGCCGGGGCGGTGGTCACGGCGTTCCTGGTGGCGTTCTACTTCGGGCCGGGGATCATCCGGCGGCTGCGGATGCTGAAGGTGGGGCAGGTGGTCCGGACCGAGGGGCCGCAGACGCACCTGGGGAAGTCGGGCACGCCCACCATGGGCGGGGTCCTGATCGTCATGGCGACGGTGATCCCCACCCTCCTCTGGGCGGAGCTGGACAACCCGTACACCTGGGTGGCGCTGATCGTCATCCTCTGGCTGGGCGGGCTGGGCTTCATGGACGACTACCTCAAGGTGGTCCGCAAGAAGACGGAGGGGCTGGTCGGGCGCTACAAGATCGTGGGGCAGGTGTCGCTCGGCGCGGCGGTGGGGCTCTTCCTCATCTTCACCCCGGGGCTCTTCGGGGACGTGCCGCCCACCTGGACGCAGATCCCCTTCTTCAAGTCGTGGCACGTGACGTTCGAGCCCTGGGCGTACGTGCTCTTCGTGATCTTCGTCATCACCGCCTTCTCCAACGCGGTGAACCTCACGGACGGGCTGGACGGGCTGGCCTCCGGGCTTTCGGCGATCGCGGCGGTCACCATGGGGATCTTCGCCTACCTCCTGGGCCGGGTGGACTCCTCCGACTACCTGAACCTGTTCTACCTCCCGGGCGCGGGGGAGCTGTCGGTGTTCTGCGTGGCGCTGGCGGGGGGGTGCATGGGCTTCCTCTGGTTCAACGCCCACCCGGCCGAGGTGTTCATGGGCGACACCGGCTCGCTCGCCATCGGGGGGGTGCTGGGGGCGATCTCGGTGCTCCTCAAGGCGGAGTTCCTGCTGGCCATCGTGGGCGGGATGTTCGTGCTGGAGGCGGCCTCGGTCGCGGCGCAGACGCTGTACTTCAAGTGGACCAAGCGGCGGAGCGGGGTGGGGCGGAGGATCTTTCGCATGGCCCCGCTGCACCACCACTTCGAGCAGATCGGCTGGCACGAGAACCGGGTCATCATCCGCTTCTGGATCCTGGGGGTGATGTTCGCCCTGGTCGCCTTCGCCACCCTGAAGATCCGCTGATGCGCTCGCTGGCCGGACGGGACCTGGGTGTCCTGGGGCTCGCGCGGAGCGGGCTGGCGGCGGCGCGCCTGGCGCTGGCGCGCGGGGCCACCGTGTACGCCAGCGACGCGGGCGACGGGCCCGCCGCGCGGGAGGCGGC
>DASYWD010000287.1 GCA_035936415.1 Longimicrobiaceae bacterium | reverse complement strand
AGACTGCATCTCTTCGACCACCCAGGCAACCATCAACCTCTCTTCCTGCCTTCGGTTCCCTCCTCTCCCTACCTGCCCTCCCTCTTACCTCCTCCTGCTCCCATCGTTCTCCCCCTTCTCGACTTGTGGGTAATGCGTAGCGCTTGCGGGGGAGGGGTTGGGGAGGGGGCCCACCGGGCCGCTCCAACAAAGAGGCCCGCCCCTCGCGCGAGGGGCGGGCCTCCAGTTGTCGCATGTACCTCCTCGGGGAGCTACCCGCGCGGGACCGCTCAGGTGCTCTGGCGGAAGATCTCGCGGCGGCGGTCCACGATGTCGGCGTTCTTGCGCAGGCTCTCCATCCAGCGCCCGACCGCGTCCTGCTGCAGGCGGGCCATCATCATGGCGCGCTGCTGCTGCTTCTGCGCCTCCCAGGCCTTGCGGTCGGCCTCGGTGCGCGCGACGGGGCGGATCAGGAAGAGACCCGCGCTGCTCTTCACCGGGTCGCTCACCTTGCCCACCGGCACCCCGAAGGCGGCGCCGACCGCGGCGTTGGCCTGCCCGAATGCCGTGTTCGGCTCCCCGCGGGTGAAGGGGCCCACCTGCTGCACCTCAAGGCCGCGCGCCGCGGCGACCTGCTGCAGCGGCTTCCCGCCGCGGACCTCGGCGGCCATCTGCCGGCCGATCTCACGCGCGCGCTCCTGCTTCTTCTCCAGCACCAGCTGCCGGCGGATCTGCGGCGCGGCCTGCTGCAACGGGACCGTCCCCTCCGGGGTGTACCCCTCCAGCCTCGCCACGTAGAACGCCTGCTCCGTCTCCATCAGGTCGCTCACCGCGCCCTTGCTGCCGGTGCGGTGCTCCTCCTGGGCCCACTCCAGCGCCTCCAGCGCCGAGCCGACCCCGGGGACGAAGGGCGAGCCCTCCGAGATGGTGACCCCGGTCCGCACCGAGGCGCCGGTCGCGCGGGCGGCCCGCTCCAGCCCGTTGCCCTTCGCCAGGTTCTCCAGTGAGTCCGCCTTGGCGTAGAAGCGGTCCAGCTCCTCCTCGCCCTTCTCCAGCGGGATCAGGACGTGGCGCGCCTTCGCCTGGTCGCCGGTCCGCTCCTGCACCTGGATCACGTGGTAGCCGAAGGGCGAGAGCACCGGCTGCGAGATCTCGCCCACCGGGAGCGAGAAGGCCGCCTCGTCGAACGCCTGGACCATCTGCCCGCGCCCGAAGGTGCCCAGGTCGCCACCCTGCGCGGCCGAGCCCGGGTCCGCCGACTCGCGCTTCGCCACCTCGGCGAAGTCGGCGCCCCCGGCCAGCTCGGCGCGGACCTGCTGCGCGCGCTGGAGCGCGGCGGCGGTGTCGGCGCGGGAGGCGGCCTTCGGGAGCACCGCCAGCGACACGCGGGCGGTCGCCGGGCGCTTGAAGTCGTCCTTGTTCGCGTCGTAGTGGCGGCGCACCTCGGCGTCGCTCACCTGCACCTCGCCCGGGACCAGCCGGCCCAGGTCCAGCGCCACGTACTCGACGGTCGCCGTCTCGTGGCGGTCCTGCCAGGCGCGCCACAGCTCCGCGTCCGACACGTACGCCCCGGCGGTGAGCCGGCTGAACAGCTTCTGCTGCGGGACCACCGACCGGTAGTAGTCCTCCAGCTGCAGGAGGAGCTCCTCGTTCGCCGAGGGGCCGGTCAGGAACTGCTGGTACTTCTGCAGGTCGAACCGCCCGTCCGTCTGGAAGAGCTCGTTCTGCATCAGCGCCGGGTGCGGGTTGTACAGCGCGGCCTGGCGGACCTCCGCGTCCGAGGCGCGGATCCCCTGCCGGCGGATCGCCTGCTGGATCAGCATCTCGTCCACCACGCGCTGCCAGGCGGCCTGCTCCAGCTCGCGGCGCTGCTCGGTGGAGAGCTGCGTCCCGCCCTGCTGCGCCTGCTGCACCATCTCCTGGTACGTGGTCTGGTACCGCTGGTTCAGGACCGGCTCACCGTTGACCCGGCCGAGCTCGTTGGTGTTGAAGTTCTGGCCCGAGCCGGTGACGTCCAGCCCCAGCTCGAAGAACATCCAGCCGACGAACGCGACGGCGAACATCAAGCCCAGGATCTTCCCGGCCCTGCCCCGCATGCTCTGCATCATGGCGATTCAAACTCCGGATTTTTGGAACGGGAAACGACCGCGATCGTGCGAAGGGAACCCACAGGAGGCGAAGGCGAAGTCGCGAAAAATACTTACGCCGCCGGAGGCACGCAAGCGGTGCCCGCCCGCGCGCCCGAAGTCTGTTGACACGCGCGCCGGGCGTCCAGTAAGTTGCACCTCCCTCGCCGCCCTCGCCCTGCTTTACTTCACGCGCGTAGGAGACCATGGCCGAAGTCCCCCCCGAGCTCGCCGCGGAAGTCCAGAAGCTCGAGCGCTACCACGCAGAGAACCCCCAGGGACGCTATTTCGTTCCGCTGGCGAACGCCTACCGGAAGAGCGGCGCGCTGGAGCAGGCCGAGGCTCTGCTTCGCGAGGGGCTGCGGCGGCACCCGGACTACCTGAGCGCGCACATCGTGCTCGGCCGGTGCCTGGCGGACCGCGGCGCCACCGAGGACGCGGTCGGCGAGTTCCGCTACGTCCTGTCGGTGGACCCGCAGAACCTGATCGCCCTCCGCTCCCTGGGCGAGATGGCGAGCGCGGGCGGGCGGGCGGAGGAGGCGGCGCGCTGGTACCGCGAGCTGCTGGCCGTGGACCCTATGAACGAGGACGCCCGGCAGGCGCTCGACGCGCTGGAGTCCCGGCCCGCTCCCGCCGCCCAGGCGAGCGCGGAGGACTCCGGGGACTCCTCGTGGTGGGAGCGCCCGGCGGACGATGCGGCCGACGAGGCAGGGGAGCCCGCCGCGGAAGAGGACGAGGTGCTGTCGTGGGGGTCGGTGGAGCTGGACGCCACCATCGGAACCGACGCCGCCGTCGAGGGGAGCCCCGCGCCCGAGCCCACGGGGGCGCTCTCCTTCGGCGACCTGGAGCTCACCGACGCACCCGAGGAGCCGGCCGCTCCGGAGGAGGCCCAGCCCTGGCCGGGCTCCGGGAGTGAGCAGGGCGGCTGGGACCCGTACGCCGGGACCACCGTTGAGCTGCAGACGCCTGCTTTCGCGGGAGACGAGGACGACACGCCCGCTGAGCCGGACGGCGACGGCGACGAGGTAGTGACCGAGACCATCGCCGAGCTGTACGCGAGGCAGGGGTTCCACGACCGCGCCGCCGACGTGTACCGCGAGCTGATCCGCCGCCGCGGCGGCGACCCCGCCCTGGAGGCGCGCCTCCGCGAGGTCGAGCGCCTCGCCGCCGGGGAGGGCGCGGACGAGCCTGAGCCGCTCGCCACGTGGACGGAGCCCGCGACCGAGACGGACGAGCTCCCCCTCCTGGAGTGGAGCATCGAGGAGCCTGGGCTCGCCGACGCGGGGGCCGACGCGGAAGAGCCGGAGCCCTTCGTCCCCGCGGCGGGGGAGGGCCACGACCCGTTCGCCGCCTCCTTCGAGGCCGGCTTCGGCGAGGTTTCGCTCGCGCCCCCGACTGCGTACGCGCCGCCGGAGAACACCGGGGCCGACCTCCCCGGCTTCGAGGACGAGACGCCCGTCCCCTGGGGCGGCGAGGACTCCGAGGCCGCGGAGGTCGCCGCCATCTTCGCGGGCGGGGAAGCGTTCTTCGCCGCCGAGGCGCCCGCCCCCGCGGAGGAGCCGGCCCGGGATGAGCCTGCCGCGGAGGAGGACGAGCCGCTGGTCCTCGCCAGCGCCGCGTCCGAGCTGCTCGGCGACGAGCCGGTGGCCTATGAGCCGGCGGCGGAGGAAGAGCCGGCCGGCGACATATTCGCGGACGCCGGGTTCGACGCGGACGAGGCGTTCGCCGCCGGGCCCGCGCTGGAAGAGCCGGCGGCCGAGGCCGTTCCGGCCCCGGAGGTCGTGGTGGAGTTCCGGAGCGTCCGCGAGTACCTGGCCGGCCTGGCGGCGTGGCAGCCCTCCTCGCGGGAGGGCGCCGGTGCAGGAGCGGCAGAAGCGCCGGAGGCTCCCGCCGGGGCCGTGGCGCCCGCGGAGGTCGCGCCGACCACGATGGAGGAGGTCCCGCCCGCGGCGGAGCACACCCCCGCGGCGGAGTTCCACGAGGCGGCGGTGGAGGACGAGGAGGACGACATGCCCTGGCTCGCCGCGCCGGTGTCGGAGGAGCACGGCGCCGACGCCGCTGCCGAGCCCATGGACATCGACGGGCTGCTCGCCGCGGAGTCCGCGGGCGCGGCCGCCTCCGCCGGCCCCGCGGACGAGGAGGCGTACCCGTGGGAGGCCGCTCCGGCCCCCGGGGAGGCCCCGGCCGCCGAGCCCGCCCCGGAGGCGCCCCCCACCTCCGCGTTCTCCTTCGAGGAGTTCTTCGTCGAGGCGGCCGAGGCGCCCGCGCCTCCGCCGGCCCCCGAGCCGTCCGCGCCGGAGTCCCCGCGCGCCGAGACGCCCGCCCAGCCGGCCGCGTCGGCGGAGGACGAGGAGGACCTGGAGTCGTTCCAGGCGTGGCTGCAGAGCCTGAAGCGGTGAGGATCGCGGTCGTCCACGGCCCGAACCTGAACCTGCTCGGCGCGCGCGAGCCCGAGGTGTACGGGCGCGGCACCCTCGAAGACGTGAACTCGGCGGTGGCGGCGCTGGCCGGGCACCTGGAGGCGGAGGCGGAGTTCTACCAGTCCAACTCCGAGGGCGCGCTGGTGAGCTACGTGCAGGAGGCGGGCGCCCGGGTGGAAGGGTTCCTGGTGAACGCGGGCGCCTACACGCACACCAGCGTGGCACTCCGGGACGCGCTGCTGGGAGTGGCGCGTCCGTACGTGGAGGTGCATCTTTCCAACGTCTTCGCCCGGGAAGGATTCCGCCACCGTTCGTACCTGGCCGACCGCGCGCTGGGGGTGGTGACGGGATTCGGGGTGGACAGCTACCTGCTGGCGCTCCGCGCCCTGGTCGGCCATCTCGGCCGGACCGGGGGGCGCCGGCCCGTGTCCGTTTAACGCAAGGGAGATTCCGTGGCTACGACGGCCGATTTCCGGAACGGGATGACCATCAACATGGATGGGACGCTATGGACCATCCTGTTCTTCCAGCACCACAAGCCCGGCAAGGGGAACACCGTGGTGCGCACCAAGCTGCGCAACGTGCTCACCGGCGCGGTGCTCGAGAAGACCTTCCGCGCCGGTGAGCGGATCGACGAGGTGCGGCTGGAGCACCGGCCCATGCAGTACAGCTACGCCGACGGCAGCCTGTACTACTTCATGGACCAGCAGACGTACGACAGCATCCCGCTCTCCGGCGACGTGATCGGCGAGGAGCAGCTGAAGTACCTCAAGGAGGGGATGGAGTGCGACGGGCTGGTGCACGGCGAGAAGGTGATCTCCGTGGAGCTCCCCTACTTCGTCACGCTGGCCATCGCCGAGACCGACCCCGGCGTCCGCGGCGACACCGCGCAGGGGGGGACCAAGCCCGCCAAGCTGGAGACGGGCGCCGTGGTGCAGGTGCCGCTGTTCCTCAACGAGGGCGACCTGATCCGGGTCGACCGCCGTGAAGACAAGTACATCGAGCGCGCCAACAAATGATCGAACTCGATTTCCTCCGGGGCCTCATCGAAGCGGTGGACGGGAGCGGGATCGACTCCCTGGAGATCTCCCGCGGCGGGACCCGGATCCGCATCGCGAAGACGCCTCCGCCCGCGCCGGTCGCCGCCGCGGCGTCCGCCCCGGCCCCGGCCCACGCGGTCGCGGAGTACTCCACGCAGTCCCACGCGCCCGCGCCCTCCGCGGCCCCGGCGGCCTCCTCCGGGGGTGCAGCCGCGCCGGACGCGCCGCAGAGCAACCTGGTGGAGATCAAGTCGCCCATGGTGGGGACCTTCTACCGCGCGCCCGCGCCGGAGGCCCCCTCCTACGTCGAGGTGGGGACGCGCGTCGGGAAGGGGCAGACGCTCTGCATCCTCGAGGCGATGAAGCTGATGAACGAGCTCGAGTCCGACTACGCCGGGGTCATCCGCGAGATCTGCGTGGAGAACGCCGAGCCGGTCGAGTACGGCCAGGTCCTCTTCCGAATCGAGCCCGACGCGTGAGGATCGAAGAAGAGTGGGCGCAGGGCGGGCCGCCTCCCACCCCGGGGCGGCCCGCTGCCGCCGGGCGCGAGTTCGTCCTCCGCGAGGCGCTGGAGGAGATGGTGCGCCGCGGCGCGTCCGACCTGCACCTCAAGGCGGGGCGCTCGCCCGTGGTCCGCATCCACGGCGAGCTGTACGACACCGCCCTCCCCGCGCTGCGCCCCGACGACCTGAAGCGCTGCGCCGAGCAGCTCCTCAACCCGCGGCAGAAGGAAACCTTCGCCGAGCGGAAGGAGATCGACTTCGCCATCGGGGTGCAGGGGCTGGGGCGCTTCCGCACCAACATCTTCCAGCAGCGCGGCACGCTGGGGTTCTCCTTCCGGGCGATCCCCTTCGAGGTCCCGCCGCTGGACGAGCTGGTCCTCCCGCCCGTGGTGCAGGACGTCGCCACCTCGCCCCGCGGGCTGGTGCTGGTGACGGGCGTGACCGGGAGCGGGAAGAGCACCACGCTGGCCTCCATGATCCGCTACATGAGCGAGCGGCGGGCGGTCAACGTGGTCACGGTGGAGGACCCCATCGAGTTCCTGCACCGCGACGCCCGCTCCATCATCAGCCAGCGCGAGGTGGGCACCGACACGCACTCCTTCCACGACGCGCTCCGCTACGTCCTCCGGCAGGACCCCGACGTGATCCTGCTGGGTGAGATCCGCGACCGCGCCTCCATGGAGACGGTGCTCAAGGCGGCGGACACGGGGCACCTGGTGCTCTCCACGCTCCACACCACTGACGCGTCGCAGACCATCGGGCGCATCATCTCCTTCTTCCCGCCGCACCAGCACTCCGAGATCCGGGGGATGCTGGCGGCGGCGCTCAAGGCGGTGATCTCGCTCCGGCTGATCCCCCGCGCCGACGGCAAGGGGCGTGTCCCCGCCGCCGAGGTGCTGGTGAACACGGCGGCCATGTCCGACCGGATCCGCGCCCCCGACCAGATGCACACGATCCCCGACCTGATCGCCGAGGGGCGGACGCAGTACGGGATGCAGACCTTCGACCAGAGCCTGATGGACCTGTACCAGCGCGGCCTGATCTCCTTCGACTGGGCGATGCACTACGCCTCCAACCCCTCCGAGTTCTCGCTCCGCGTGTCCGGCGTGGAGTCCGCCTCGGACGCGGGGTGGAAGGACGTGCCGACGGGGATGGAGAGGTAGCCGGCATGTTCCGCAAGATCCTGATCGCGAACCGGGGGGAGATCGCCCTCCGTGTCATCCGCGCCTGCAAGGAGATGGGGATCCGCACCGTCGCGGTGTACTCCGAGGCGGACCGGGAGTCGCTCCATGTGCGCTTCGCGGACGAGGAGGTGTGCATCGGCCCGCCCCCCGCGCGCGACAGCTACCTCAACATCCCGCGGATCATCGCCGCCGCCGAGATCACCGGCGCCGACGCCATCCACCCCGGGTACGGCTTCCTCGCCGAGAACGCCGAGTTCTCGGAGATCTGCGAGCGGAGCGAGATCACCTTCATCGGTCCCACCCCGGACCAGATCCGGCAGATGGGCGACAAGGCCACCGCCCGGCGCACCATGGCCGAGGTGGGCGTCCCCATCGTCCCCGGGACCGACGCCATCGCCGACCCCGAGGAGGCGCTGGAGGCGGCGCGCGGCATCGGCTTCCCGGTGCTGATCAAGGCCGCGGCCGGAGGGGGCGGCAAGGGGATGCGCGTGGCGCAGGACGCGGACGACTTCGTCCGCCAGTTCTCCATGGCGAGAAACGAGGCGGCCGCCGCCTTCAACGACGACACCGTGTACGTAGAGAAGTACCTGGCGCGCCCCCGGCACATCGAGTTCCAGATCCTGGGCGACCAGCACGGCCGGGTGATCCACCTGGGCGAGCGCGACTGCTCCATCCAGCGCCGGCACCAGAAGCTGATCGAGGAGGCCCCCTCGCCCGCGCTCACCGCGGACCTGCGCCAGCGGATGGGCGACGCGGCGGTCCGGGGCGCGAAGGCGATCGACTACGTCGGCGCCGGGACCATCGAGATGCTGCTGGACGAGGACGGGTCGTTCTTCTTCATGGAGATGAACACTCGCATCCAGGTGGAGCACCCCGTGACCGAGCTGGTCACCGGGTACGACCTGGTGAAGGAGCAGATCCGCGCCGCGGCCGGGCTTCCACTCTCCCTCCCGGAGGGGCCGGTGGAGCTGCGCGGGCACGCCATCGAGTGCCGCATCAACGCCGAGGACCCGTACCGCAACTTCGCCCCCTCGCCGGGGACGATCAACACCTTCCACCCGCCGGGCGGGCCCGGGGTGCGGATCGACACCCACGCGTACGCGGGGTACCGGGTGCCGCCCTTCTACGACTCGCTTCTCGGGAAGCTGATCGTGCACGGGGCCACCCGCGACGAGGCCATCGCCCGCATGCGGCACTCGCTGTCGTCGTTCGTCGTCGAGGGGGTGCACACCACCATCCCCTTCCTCCTGGAAGTGCTGGAGAGCGCCGAGTTCGCCTCCGGGGACGTGGACACCAAGTTCCTGGAGCGCTGGTTTTCCGAGCGGGCCAAGGTTTGAATGAAGCTGGACGTTTTCCTCACCCCCGGTGAAGTGACCCCCGCCGACACGGCGGACCGGATCGTGGTGATCATCGACGTGCTCCGCGCCACGAGCAGCATCGTGGAGGCCATCGCGGCCGGCGCGAAGACCATCTATCCCGTCTCCTCCATCGAGGAGGCGCTGCGCCTGGCGAACACCCTCGGACGCGACGAGGTGCTCCTCTGCGGCGAGCGGAAGTGCCTCCCGATCGAGGGGTTCGACCTGGGCAACTCCCCCCGCGAGTTCACTGCCGAGCGGGTGGGGGGGAAGACGCTGGTCATGAGCACCACCAACGGCACCACCGCCATGTTCCTCTCCGCCGGGGCGGCGCGCGTGGTGATCGCCTCCGCGCTCAACCTTTCCGCGGTGGTGGACGAGCTGGCGCGCGCCGAGGCCGAGCCGGTGATCGTCTGCTCCGGCCGGGAGAAGCACTTCGGGCTGGAGGACGCCGCCTGCGCGGGGCAGATCGCGTCCCGGCTCATGGAGGCGCGGCCCGGGGAGGGGTGGGAGATGAACGACGGGGCGCGCGCGGCCATCGCGCTTTCCGAGCGCTTCGAGCTGGATACCGAGACGTTCGCCACGACCGCGGCGGGGCGGGGCATCGCGGCGGCGGGGATGCGGGAGGACCTGGAGTTCTGCGCGCGCATCGACCGGCACTCGGTTGTGCCCGTTCTCCAGGACCGCCAGATCACGGCTTCGACGCCGCTTTCCGCGGTTTCCGAGAGGTAGCTTTACGGAGGCTTCGGGCGTGCCCCCGCACAGGCGCGGGGTCGGGCTGCGGCGCCGTAGAGCACGATACAACCGTGCTCAACGGCGGCGAGCCGCGGAAACGGCCCCGCGTCTCGCCCCTTCGGGCTCGCATCCCTCACGCGGGCCTCTCGCGCTCCGGGATGGGATTGGTGATCGGCCTCCCGCCGCATTGGCGGGGGGCCGTCGCATTCCGGCAGGTCCCGGGGAAGAAGTCCGGGAGGTAGGGGGAGACTACGCCTCCTCTGCTTCCTCTGCTTCCTCTGTGTGAGCCCTGGCAGTCCCTCCAGCGGCCCAGGAGGCCGGGTGAGTGCGAGACCCTGGGGCCGTTCACCTGGATCCGGGCGCATCGACGAGGTTGGCATCCGGGCCGTCCGGGCGTATCTTTCTGGCCGATCCGCACATCCTCTGCACGGCCACGGCTCCCGCCCGCCACCGGGCTCCGGACGCAGCATTCCTCCGCATCATCCGCCGCGAAGCACCACGAGATGTCGCTTACCGTCGACGACCGGCACCGCCGGGACCTGTGGGGGCTCGCCCTGCTGGCCCTGGCGCTCCTGCTGACCCTCAGCTTCGTCCCGACCACCCTCTTCGGCGCGTCGGGCGAGCGCCTCTTCGCCACCGGCAACGTCGTCGGCGTGCTGGGGCGTCACATCTCCGCGGGGCTCTTCGCGCTCCTGGGGCTCCCCGCGCTCGTGCTCCCGGCCTTCCCGGGGCTCTGGGGGGCGGTGGCGCTCGGGAGGCTGCAGCGCGGCACGGCGGTGCGCTGGTCCGTCCTTCTCGCCGGCTCGGCCCTGCTCTTTGCGACGGCGACCTTCGTGCTGGTGGACGCGGCGCGCGCGGACGCCGCCGTGGCGGGGTGGACCGGGCGGACGGTGGGCGGGGTGTTCGCCACGCTGCTGGGGGGGGTGGGCTCGGCGGTGGTGCTCGCGGTGCTCTTCGCCGCGCTCTGCATTGCCACGATCGGGTGGAACCCGGTGCGCACCGTAGTGGGCGGGGGGCGGCTGGCGATCACCCGGGCCGGGAAGACTGTGTCCGTGCTCCCGGAGGTGCTCCCCCGGCGCGTCGCCCTCCCCTCCATCCCGTTGTTCGGGCGCCCAGCGGCGGAGGCGGACCAAGCGGACGACGAGTACGAGGACGACGAGGACCTGGACGTGGCGGACCCGCTCTCAGACCCGGAGGAGCCGGAGCCCCGGGACGAGCGCGACGACACCGACCCGTTCCCCCCCGCCCGCCCCGGGCCGCAGGCGAAGGCCGCCGCGGCGGTGAAGGAGGCCGCCCGGCCGAAGGCGCAGCGGCCCAAGACCGTCGCCGACGAGCAGACGGAGCTGATGCCGCTGGACGCCGGGGACCCGCTGAGCAGCGACCTCCCGGCCACGGGGATCCTCACCGCGCCTGCGCCGCGCGACGAGGCCCGCAGCCGCCAGGAGCTGGACGGGCTGGGGCAGGTGCTGGTGGACAAGCTCGCCACCTTCAAGATCGAGGGCCGCATCGTCGGGATGACCGCCGGCCCCGTGGTGACGCAGTTCGAGGTGGAGCCCGCGCCGGGGGTGAAGGTGGCGCGCATCGCCTCGCTCGACGCGGACCTCGCCCTGGCGATGCGGGCGCAGTCCATCCGCATCGTCGCGCCCATCCCCGGCAAGGGGGCCGTGGGCGTGGAGGTCCCGAACCCCACCCCGGAGATGGTCTTCTTCCGGGAGGTGATCGAGTCCGGCCCGTACCGCGGGACCAAGGCCCAGCTCCCCCTCGCCCTCGGCAAGGACATCGCCGGGCGTCCCTACGTGGCCGACCTGGCGAAGATGCCGCACCTGCTCATCGCGGGCGCCACCGGGGCCGGGAAGTCGGTGTGCGTCAACACCATCATCACCTCGCTCATCTACCGGCACTCGCCGCGGACGCTGCGGTTCCTGATGGTGGACCCCAAGATGGTGGAGCTTTCCATCTACAACGACCTCCCCCACCTGCGGCACCCCGTCGTCACGGACAACAACGACGCGGCCACGGTGCTCAAGTGGGCGGTGCTGGAGATGGAGCGCCGCTACGAGCTCCTGAGCGTCAACGGCGTCCGCAACCTGCAGGACTTCAACCGCCGGGTCGAGAGCGACCAGGTGCTGCGCTCCCCCGAGGCGCAGGGGGAGGAGGGGGACCCGGACCGCTGGCTCTACCAGGGAGGGACGCTCCCCTTCATCGTCGTCATCATCGACGAGCTCGCCGACCTGATGATGACCTGCCAGGGGGACGTGGAGAAGCCGCTCGCGCTGCTCGCGCAGAAGGCGCGCGCCATCGGGATCCACCTGATCCTGGCGACGCAGCGGCCGTCGGTGAACGTCATCACCGGGCTCATCAAGGCCAACTTCCCCAGCCGGATCGCCTTCCGCGTCTCGTCCAAGGTGGACTCGCGGACCATCCTGGACCAGAACGGCGCCGACAACCTGCTGGGGAACGGCGACATGCTCCTCCTCCCGCCCGCCAGCAGCGAGCCGGTGCGGATCCAGGGCGCCTACCTCTCCACCGAGGAAACGGAGGGGCTGATGAACTGGTACCGCGAGCAGAAGCGCCTCCGCCGCGAGCAGGCCATCGCCGAGGGGCGCGACCCGGACGAGGAGACGCGGGGCGAGGCCAACATCCTGGACCAGGTCCGCTCGCAGGAGGACGACGGCTCGGGCGAGGCCGACGAGGAGGCCGTGGGGGAGCGCGACGCCCTCTTCCGCGAGGCCGCGGAGCTGTGCATCCAGCACCAGGGCGGCTCCACCTCGCTGCTGCAGCGGCGGCTGCGGATCGGCTACGGGCGGGCGGCGCGGGTGATCGACCAGCTCCACTTCGCCGGGGTGCTGGGGCCGCCGGACGGCTCCAAGCCTCGCGAGGTGCTGATGGACCACGTGCAGCTGGACCAGATCTGCGACTAGCCGGAGCGGGAACGCCCCCGGCGGGGTCGGGTAGAAGCCCGTCCACAGCCTAGCGTGAACCGTTTCCGGGGTCTTCCGCCCGATGAACCGTTTTTTCGTTGATGCCCGTCTGCCGCTCCTCGGCGCCGCGCTGACGCTGGCCGCCTGCAGCGGCTCCGAGGCGGCGGACGTGCGCCACGACGCACCGGCCTCCGC
>DASYWD010000286.1 GCA_035936415.1 Longimicrobiaceae bacterium | reverse complement strand
CGTCGGCCGGGCGCATCGCGCCGAGCGCCGCGACCAGCACGGCGAGGCCGCCCACGGTGAGCACGGCCCTGCGGCGGCCGGGCGCCCCACGCTCCACGCCGGGCTCGAGGATGGCGAGGAGCCGCCCCTCGAAGGTGGAGCGCTGCGCCATGGGGAGGGCGACCGCGGCCGGAACGCGCGCCCGCCCGATGATGCGGACCATCTCCAGCAGGTGGTCCGCGTAGGTGGAGGCGCGGGTGCCGGTGCTCAGGACCCAGTCGTCACAGCACCGCTCCGCCTCCGCGCGGAGCTGGTGGAGCGCCACCCAGCTCAGCGGGTTGAACCAGTGCACCGCGCAGGCGAGCTGTGCGAGGGCGAGGGTGAGCACGTCCCTGCGGGCCACGTGCGCCAGCTCGTGCCGCAGCACCACGTCGCGGCGCTCGGCCGGCCACGAGTCGCAGCTCGCCGGGAGGAGGACGACCGGGCGGAGCATCCCCCAGGTCATCGGCATCTCCGTCCAGCGGCTGCGGACCAGGCGCGCGCTGGGCGCGTCGAAGCCCCGGGAAATGCGGTCGGCGGCGGCGGTCCATTCCTCGTCCTCGATCCGCTCCCCCGTCCTCGCCAGCCACCACACGGTCGCGGTGCCGAACAGCAGCCGCAGGATGAGCACCCCCGCGCCCAGCAGCCACACCGCCACCAGGAGCGTCCCCCGGCCCACGCCGTCCGGGAGCCATGCGCGGGCCGCCGGAGGCTGCGGCTCGAATGCATGCGACGGGAGGGAGGGAGAAGCCGGCTCCCGCGTGGACTCCAGGGCCGCGGCGGCAGGAGCGTCGGCACGGAGGACGGGCTCCGCGGCGGGGCCGAAGTCGATCTCCTGCACCTGCGGGTTCGGCCCGCCCAGCGAGGCGGGGAGCACCTCGACGCGCAGCGGCAGGAGCTGCGCGAGCGGGAGGGCGAGCACCCCGGCGATCGCGGTCGTCCACACCAGGTGGCGCGCGGCCGCGGAGCGTCGGCGGAGCGCAAGGGCCAGCAGGCCCGCCGCGCCGAGGAGCAGCGCCGCCTTCAGGGACAGCTCCGGGAGGACCGCGCCGACGGAGCCCAGCACACCCGCAAGGTCGATGGCGGCCATGCTCACCTCCCCTCGTCGCGGGCGGCCTCGACCTGCTTCGCCAGCCGCTGCAGGTCGGCCTCGGTGAGCTGGCGGCGCGACATCCCCAGGAGGGCCGCGGCGGCGGACTCCGCGCTGCCGCCGAAGAAGGTGCGCACCAGGTGCCGCAGCGCGGCCGAGCGGGCGCTCTCCTTCGCCACCACGGGTCGGTAGACGTAGCGCGGCCCGTCCTGGAAGTGCTCCACGTGGCCCTTGTCCTCCAGCACCCGCATGGTGGCGCGAACGGCCGAGTAGCTGGGAGGATCGGGGATGCGCTCCAGGATGTCGTTGACGGTGCCCTGCCCGAGGGCGAAGAGCACGTCCATGATCTGGCGCTCTCGGCGGCTGAGGTCGGCGGTGAGCTCGGGGCCCATGCGGGGCTCTCCTGGGTGAGGGGAGTGTCGGGGCGGAGTGCGCGATTCCGTGCGGCATGCTGGAAATCTAGCACCGTGCTAGATATCTAGCACCCGGGTCGGACGAGGTCAAGGATCTCGTGAAGAACGGGTGCGCCGCGCCCGGGAGGGCGCGGTCGAAGTGGGCAGGCGGGAGCGTCGGCGCCCCCGCCGGGCGATGGCGCCCGCTCGTCCCGCCCACCTTGCCACCGCTGTACGCGGCGGCCACTTTCAATGTCAGCGCCGTAAACATCCAGTCGCCCCATGCAAGGAGGTCGTCGCGTGGACCTGAAGCGTTTGGGAATGCTCTGCCTCGCGGGACTGGCGTTCGCCGGGCCGGCGGCCGCGCAGGGCACGCAGAGCACGGAACGGGTCTTCCCGTACGAGTACCGGAGGTTCGAGCTCCCCAACGGGCTCGTGACCTACCTCATCGCCGCGGACGCGCCGGGCCAGGTCGCGTACCTGTCGATCGTGCGGACGGGGAGCCGGGACGAGGTGGAGCCCGGCAAGAGCGGGTTCGCCCACTTCTTCGAGCACATGATGTTCCGGGGGACCGAGAAGTACCCCAACTTCGACGAGATCATGGCGGAGATCGGGGCCTCGCGGAACGCCTTCACCAGCTCGGACATGACGGTGTACTACGCCGTCGCCGCGAACGACCACCTGGAGCGGATGATCGACCTGGAGTCGGACCGCTTCATGAACCTCCGCTACTCCGAGCCCGACTTCCGCACCGAGGCCGGGGCGGTGCTCGGCGAGTACCAGCAGAGCGCCACCACCCCCTTCGGGTTCCTCAACCAGAGGCTCCGGGAGACCGCGTTCGACCAGCACACCTACCAGCACACGACCATCGGGTTCGAGGCGGACGTCCGCGCCATGCCGGAGGGGTTCGACTACAGCCTCGACTTCCACCGGCGCCACTACCGGCCGGAGAACGTGGTCCTGGTGCTGGCCGGCGACATCGACTTCGACCGCGCCGAGCGGCTGATCCGGGAGTACTACTCTCCCTGGAAGCCGGGCTACGTGGCGCCGCAGATCCCCACCGAGCCGGCGCAGACCGCGCCCCGGGACCGCACCATCGTCTTCCCCGGCCGCACGCTGCCCATGGTGTCGGTCAACTGGCGCGCCCCGAAGTGGGACCCGCGCGACCGCACGGCGGTGGCGACCGAGGTGCTCGGCCGCGTCGCCTTCGGGCCCACTTCCGACGTGTACCGGAAGCTGGTGCTCCGCGAGCGCAAGGTGGGATCGCTGAGCGCCTCCTTCGGGCTGCAGCGCGACCCGTACCTGGCGGGCGTGACCGCCTCGGTCCTGAACCCGGCCGACACCGCGGCGGTGAAGGCCGAGATCCTGGCGACCGCCCGCCGCTTCCGCGAGGAGCTGGTGGACGAGCAGGCCCTCGCGGCCGCGAAGTCGAACATGAAGTACGGCTTCCTCATGGGGCTCGAGACCCCGGAGAGCATCGCCTTCGCGATGATCCAGCCGGTGGTCATGACCGGCGGCATTGAGGCGGTCGAGGAATACTACCGGACGCTGGAGGCCGTCACCGCCGAGGACGTCCGCCGCGCGGCGAGGCAGGTCCTGGTCGACGCGGGCCGCACCACGCTGACGATGATCCAGCAGGAGGGACAGTGATGAAGAGGAACTTCGGGCGGGGCGTCGCCGCGCTGGTGGGGCTGGCCGCGCTGGCGGCATGCGCCCCGGGCGCGCGGAGCACGGCCGCGC
>DASYWD010000285.1 GCA_035936415.1 Longimicrobiaceae bacterium | reverse complement strand
CCGCAGGCCTCCGCGTGGTGCGCGAGGCGCGCCAGCTCCGCCGGCCCGGGGCGGGCGGCGCGGAGCGCGTCCAGGACGGCCCGGTGGAGGGCGAGCCCGCGCGCGGGGGACAGCACGTCCAGGACCGCCTCCCGCGCCAGCTCGTGCCGGAAGGCCAGGACCTCGTCCTGGAGGCAGAGCGCGCCGGCCGCGAGGCAGGCCTCGAGGGCCGCCGGATCGGATCCGGTCACCTCCAGGAGGAGCCACGGCTCGCTCCGCGACCCGATGACCGCCGCGGCGTCGAGGACCGACCGCGCCTCCGGGGGGAGCCGGGCCGCGCGCGAGAGCACCGCGTCGCGCACGGTCAGGGGGATCGACTCGCCCCCCGCGGCCAGGATCTCCGTGACGAAGAACGGGTTCCCGCCGGTACGCCGGAACAGCTCGTCGGCGTCCAGGGCGCTTCCCGCGGCCAGCGCCCGGACGCCCTCCGGGGAGAGCGGCGCGAGCGTCAGCCGGCGGACGCCGGGTGCGGTCGCCACGTCGCCCAGCACGGTGCGCAGCGGGTGGCGGTCCCCCACTTCGTCGTCGCGGTAGGTGGCGATGAGCAGCGCGCGGCACCCGTCGATCCGGCGGCCGAGGAAGCGCAGCAGGTCGAGCGTGGCCTCGTCGGCCCAGTGCGCGTCCTCGAAGACGACCACCAGGGGCCGCGGCGTGCCCGAAAGCGAGGCCAGCACGTCGCGGAAGAGCTGGTCCTTGCCGTCGGCCAGCCGGATGGAGGCGCCGGGGAGCCGGTCGGCGATGTCGAGCAGCGGCCCGAGCGGCTGCGGCGTCGAGAGCGGGTCGCAGCCGCCGAGGAGCACCGGGGCCTGGCCGCGGACCATGTCGCCGAAGCGGCGAACGAGCGCCGTCTTCCCGATCCCGGCCTCTCCGCCGACGAAGGCGAGCCTCCCGCGCCCCTCGCTCGCCTCGCCCAGGAGGCGGCTCAACTCCAGCAGGAGCGGACCCCGTTCCAGGAGTTCCATCAGTCGACCCCCGCGGTCAGGCGCGGTGCGGAGGGAGGGCGTGGACAGGCCAGTCCTCCCGGGATATCTCGTAGCGGACTTCCCCGCCGGCGTCCGGGCCGGCCTGCCGCCAGTGGGCGGAGCGGTAGAAGTGCTCGGCCCTCGTGCCGGGATCGGTGCTGAGCCAGACCCGGTCCGCACCGGACGCAAAGAGCCAGCCCATCATGACGTCGTGCAGCCCCCGCCCGACGCCGCGCCGCTCGAAGGCGGGGTCCACGAAGAGCGCCCAGACGTTCGAGCGCGCCAGGTCCGCGATCGCGAAGCCGGCGATCCGGCCGTCCACCTCGGCCACCCAGCCGCGGCCGTGCTCCTCCAGCATGGAGCGGTAGTGGTGCGGCTGCACCAGGGCAGGGTCGGCGAGCTGGTTCTCGCGGACGCTCATGCGGATGCGGTGCATCTCGGGGATGTCCGCCGCGGACGCGACTCGAATGTGCATCGATCGGGTTTCTGCTTCCAGCTCACCGGACGGACGCTGCGATCCGGAGGTGCAGCGGAGAGGGGAAGTGCAGACGAGCTCACTCGCCCGCGTGCACTGGCGCGACCTGGGCCTGCCGCTCCGGGGCCGGGTCGTATCGCAGGTCGATCAGCGCGAAGGTGAGGGCTGCCACCGCCGCCCCGTGCATCGCGAAGAGCACCACCCCCTTCGCCACGGTCCGGAGCATCGGCTGCCCGTAGACCCGCCGCATCGCGAGCACCAGGTAGACCAGCGCCGACAGCTGAAAGGACGACTGGAGCCAGGGCTTCAGCGGCGCGGGCGCGAAAACCATCAGGTACATGGCGACCGCGGCGACGAACCCGAACGCATGGACGTGCAGGGTGAAGACCAGGTGCTCGACGTACACCCGGTTCGCGCGCCGGAAGAACAGCTTCAGCCACACCGCGGAGAGCGGCACGAGCACGAAGAGGGCGTGCGTGGCGCTCTGGCGCGCCACCTCGGCGTACGCATCGTCCGCCACGGCACCCTTCGGGCGATATCCAACGCCGAAGTGCTCTCCGATCAGGCGCAGCGCGATGCCGGTGGCGAACATCGCGACGGAGCAGAGCACGTAGAGCCGCACCGGAGGCAGGTAGCGCGCACGCCGGCCGGCCAGCCACTCCGACGTCAGCAGGCCCGGTGAGCGCACCAGCGACACGAGCGTGCGCGGGAGGCGGGCGTTCACGTCGAGGACGTCGTCCAGGAACTGGGCGATCCAGCTGCGGAGCGTGGGCGGCGTGACGTCCTGCACCTGGCCGCACACCGGACAGTAGGCGAGCGGGGCGTGCGCGCCGCAGTTCGGGCACGACGGCCTGGCCGGCGCGCCCGCAGCAGCGGTGTCGGAGCCGGGCCGAGCGGAAAGGACCTCAACAGTTTCCACAGGGTCTGCCATCCCGTGAGGGAACAGGGACTTGGGTAGGCGTCGGCTCTCAACGGTAACGGAAGCGCTCCGAAGGCGGCAAGTGCGCCGACGGGCGGCCCGACGCCCCGATGATCAGCCTGTGGCGCTCTGGCCAGGCCGGTTCAAGGGAGGTCCAGCGCGTCGTCTCCAGGGGCATCCAGGTCCGCCAGGAGGCTGTCGCCGAGCACCGTGATCTGCTCGGCCTTGGCGCGCAGGTTCTCCAGGCCCCCCACGTACCACCGGTACTGCGGGCGCAAGCGCCCAGTGGCGGGATCATAGAGCGCTTCGGGGTTCCCCATCTGCGGCAGGAGCATGGATTCGGAGAGCTGGCGAAGCTGCGCCAGCTGCTCGAAGCCGGCGTTGAGCTCGTTGTAGAACTCCGAGAGCCGGTAGACGGTCGGGACCTCGAGCAGGTCGAGTGCACCGGATGCGAGCGTGGCTTCCCACATGTGCGTCTGGAAGCGGATGGGCTCGATCATCGGCTGCAGCGGCGGCTTTCCGCCCACCGCCCAGGCGGAGTCGTAGGCCGCCAGGAGTCGCGCAGTCCCGAGTGCCGCGCGGCGGGTGTTCTGGGTGATGCCCTCGATCTCGCGCAGCAGCGCCCCCTGGAGCTGCTGCCGACGCACTTCCGCCTCCCGCTCTCGTTGAAAGCTCTCCACGGCGAAGGCCGCGTACACGCCGACGAAGACCACGGCGAGCTCGAAAGCGAGCTTCAGCGCGTAGCGCCCCATGCCTGCACGCGGGATCCTGTCCGGTGCCGGCGGGGTGGAGGTGCCTGGGGCGGCGGGAGGGATCTCCGGGGTAGCTTCCACGATGCGGCGGGGCAGGAGATCGAGGCGGGGGGAGTGCAGGCCGCGGAAACGTAGTCCGAACCGCTTGCCTGGAGCAAGGCGCCTGCAGCGCGATCGTCAGGCGCGGGGCTGGCGGACTGGCCTCCCTTCAGGTAGAATAATTGTGCTACTCAACCCATGCGGAGGAGGGAAGATGGTGAAGGAGATCACGTTGCGCCAGGCGGGTGGTTCGGTGACCGCCACGCTCCCGAAGGACATGATGGACCGGCTCCACGTCGGACCCGGGGACAGGGTGTTCGTCATCGAGACGGAGCGCGGTGTGCTGCTTACCCCCTACGACCCGAACTTCGACGACGCCATGCAGGCCTTCGAGGAGGTACGGCGGCAGTACCGCAACACCCTGCGCAAGCTCGCGGAGTGAGGAGTGGAGGAACCAGTCTGGCTGACGCGGCTGATCCTGGACACCATCCACTCCGAGCTGCTCTCGGACCACGGAGGCGCCACCGGGGTGCGGGCGGGCGGCGACGATCTGATCGAGTCCGCGCTGGCGCGCCCGCGGCACAGGTACGCCTACGGCTCAAGGGCCGACCTGGCGGATCTGGCGGCTGCGTACCTGTTCGGTCTTGCGAAGAACCACGGCTACGTCGATGGCAACAAACGCGTGGGCTTCGCGGCCGCGGCCACCTTCCTGCTCCTCAACGGCGTGCGCCTGACGGCCTCCGAGCCGGACGCGTACGAGAGGGTCATCGGAGTCGTCGAGGGGCACCAAGCGGAGGAGGAACTCGCAGGCTGGTTCCGCGCCCATACCGTCCCTACGCGCTGACCTCCCGTGGCAGTTGGGCGCGAGGAGGGAGGACTACGGATGCGGTTCGCTGATCTCTACGAGAAGCTCCCCACGTCGGAGCAGGTCCAGCGCTGGGCGGAGGAGCTGAGGGAGAGCTGCGCGTCCACCCAGAGGATCACGCCGCCAGGACGGGATGGTCCAGCTTGCGTGAGGCAAACTGCAGGGCAGCGGAAATGTCCTCGGGCTCAAGATCGGGAAGCTCCTCGAGGACCTGCTCCGAGGACAAACCGGCAGCCAGGAGGTCCAGCACGTCAGTGACGCGAATGCGCATGCCGCGAATGCAGGGCCTGCCCCCGCATTGCTGGGGATTGATCGTGATGCGGCTCAACTGGTCGGCCATGGCTCGCTCGGGGCTGAGGAAACGAGGTCGGGACCAATATAACGCACGAGCCTGCCCGCGCCGAACGCCCTCGAGCTCGGGCGCGTGCAGCCGAACGAGAACTTGCGCCGAAGTGCGACCGGCGCTCAAGGCGACCGGCCCTACAGGATCCCCGGCTGCATGTCTCTTTGCAGCAAAACCGTTAGGTGCCTTGAAGAGCAGGCAGGCTACGGTTGCGGACGGTCTTCGGCAACTTCGTAGTGCGCTGAACGTCCATCGAAGCGCAGCAGCAGTTGGCGCGCCTTGGGCGGCACCACTGCCGTCTCGTACTCCTCCCCGGCGAACTCCCGCACCGCCGCGAGTGAATCGAACCACATCATCGTGACGAACTCGACCGTCTCGCCGACGTTCCGCCGCAACAGGTGAAATCCCCGGTAGCCTGCCACGCCGCGAGCAGCAATCCCGGGGAAGATCTCAGAGCGGAGGAGTCGCTCGTAGGAGTCCGCGTTGGCCGGTGTGGTCCAGCCGTGCCACAGGCGGCAGATCATGCGTCACCTCGGATCGGAGGTAGAGCTATACGGGCGCCGGGTGCACACGGCCGCGGGGTACACTGGCCGTATGCAGTCCGGCTCGGGCGAGCCACATGACACGCGGGAGCAAGTTGGCCTGCCGAGCGACTCTCCTACCACGCGATCCCGTAGTCCTCGCCGTGGTTGCTGGACCCGCCCCATAGGGTCCCGTTCTTCCGGTCGAAGAAGATCGCGTTGATCGGCCCGGAGGTGCGGTCGTCGAAGGTCAGCGTGTACCCCATCCGCCGCAGCTCGTCGCGCACCCACGGCGGCGTCTGGTCCTGCAGCAGCAGCCGCCCCGGCTGCGACTCGTGCGCCCCGAACGAGCCCCGCAGCTGGAAGGAGTTGACGTTGGCCGCCTCCGTGGCCTCCTGCACCGTCATCCCGAACTCCACCACGTTCAGGAAGAACTGCAGGAGGTTCTGGTCCTGGCTGTCGCCCCCCTGCACCGCGAAGGAAAGGAACGGCTTCCCCTCTTTGAGCGCCAGCGTGGGCGTCAGCGTCACCCGCGGCTGCTTCCCGGGCGCCACCACGTTGAACGGGTTCTCCGCCGGGTCGAGCACGAAGCTCTGCATCCGCTGGCTCAGCCCCACCCCCGTCCGCCCCGCGATCACCGCCGGCACCCACCCCCCGCTCGGCGTGATGGACACCACCCAGCCGGAGGTGTCCGCCGCCTGGATGGTGGTGGTCCCCGCGTAGAACGCCTCCTCCGCCGTCATCGCCGCCAGGGGGCCGGCGGGCCGCCGGTCGTGGGCCGGCGCGGGAGACGAGGCGCTGTCGCCCGGCGCCGGCCGCACACCCGTGGTGTGCCAGTTCCGGAGCAGCGCAGTGAACGGGTTGGTCCCGCCCTGGAAGGGGTACGGATCCCCCGGCTTGGCGTCCGGGTCGTTGCGCGTCCAGTCGATCCCCTGCGCCCGCTGCTTCGCGTACGGCTTGGAGAGGAGGCCGCGGATGGGCTCCTCCGGCGGGAAGGCCGGGTCGCCGTAGTAGAAGTCGCGGTCCGCGAAGGCCAGGTTCATGGCCTGGTAGAGGGCGTGCACGTAGCGGGCGCTGTTGTAGCCCATCCCCCTGAGGTCGAAGTTCTCCAGGATGTTGAGCGCCTGGAGCATCACCGGCCCCTGGGTCCAGTGCGTGAGCTTGTAGACCTGGATCCCCTTGTAGTCGGTGCTGACCGGCTCCTCGATCTTCACCTTCCACCCGGCCAGGTCCTGCAGGGTGATGAGCCCGCCCTCCTCCTGCGTGCCGCGCACCAGCTCACGGGCGATGTCGCCGCGGTAGAAGCGGTCGTACGCCGCCATGATCGCCTCGCGCCGATTCTTCCCCTGCCGGAGCGCCTGCCGCTCCGCCTCCACCAGCTTGCGCAGCGTGGCCGCCAGGTCCGGCTGGCGGAAGATCTCCCCGGGGTGCGGCGCCTCGCGCGCCTCGCCCAGGTGCGGGAGCATCACCGCGCGCGAGTAGCGCCACTGCTTCAGGCGCTCCTTGTTGCGCTCGATGCTGTTGGCCGTCTGCGCCTCGATGGGGTAGCCGTCCGCCATCTCGATGGCCGGGGCGAGCACCTCCGCCAGCGAGAGCGTGCCATACTCCGCCAGCATCACCATCAGCCCGCCCGGCGTCCCGGGCGTGGTGGCCGCCAGCGGGCCGTACTCCGGCGGGTACTCCATCCCCTTCGAGCGGAAGAGCTCCGGCGTGGCGCCGGTGGGGGCCACGCCCAGCGCGTTGATCCCGATCACCTTGCGGGTGCGCGGGTTGTAGATCAGCGCCTGCGTCTCGCCGCCCCAGCTCAGCACGTCCCACATGGTGGAGGTGGCGGCGAGCATCGCCGCCGCCGCGTCCACCGCGTTCCCCCCCTTCTGGAACATCATGGAGCCGGCGGTGGCCGCCAGCGGCTTCCCGGTGATCGCCATCCAGTGGCGGCCGTGGAGCGGCGGCTTCTGCGTCTGCTGGGCCGGGAGCGCCGCGGGGAGGGCGCAGGCCAGCAGGACGAAGACCGGGCCGAGTCGTGCCATTCTCTGCATCGCCGTACCTCTTGCGGGTCGGTAGGGTGGATCGGAGGAAGCGGTCACCTTCGCGGGCCGGCGGCCTGCCGCCATCGGGGTGCCACGTCCATCCCCGGGTTGTCCGCGGTCAGGTTCACCGGGTTGCTTCCGTCGGCGTTCATGATGAAGACGTCGGAACCGAACTCGTCGCGCGAGAACGCAATCCGCTCGCCGTCCGGCGACCAGGAGGGATAGAAGTCGGACCGCACCCCGCCGGTGAGCCGGACGAGACCGCTTCCGCTCGGGGCGATGGTATGGATGCCGCATCTCCACGGATCTGCCTCACACCGGCCGAACGCGATCCGGTCGCCGCTCGGAGACCAGGCCGGGCTCCCGTCCCACCCCGGCCTCGGGCCGGTGGTGAGCTGGACCGGCGCTCCTCCCTGCAGATCCAGGAGCACGAGCCCGCTCCAGGTCGATGCCGCGATCCGTCTGCCGTCCGGCGACCAGGCCAGACGCCCGAGTCTGAACTCGGGTCCGCCGGCCAGACGGCGGCTTCCGGTTCCGTCGCGGTTCATGAGGTGGATCTCCCAGTCCCCACGGCCCTCCGGCCCTCCGACCGTCAGGTAGGCGACTCGCGCTCCGTCGGGCGAAAAGGCCGGGTACCATCCGCCCGACCGGGTCAGCCGTACCGGCTGCGACCCGTCCGCGTCCATCACGAACACCTCGTAGAGACCGCCTTCCGCGATGCGCTGGGAGTAGGCGATCTGCTTCCCGTCCGGAGACCAGTCCTGGTCGAAGGTCCCGGGGCCGGGCTGAGGCAGCGGCGTGACCTCGCGTCCGTCCACGCTCATCCGGAACAGGGTCTTCGCCTCCCCTCGCTCCGAGTAGAAGAGGATGGGTGTGTCGGCCTGGCGCGGCTCGCCGGCGAATCGCACGCCGCGAGGCTCGCAAGGAGCAGGAAGGGGAAGCGCGTCGAGGTGCGTATCTGCATCGTTCGGGCTCGGGTTTGCGGCACGGCCGGACGGCCGTGGCTCGGGGTGGGTCCCCCGGCCGGCACGCCTCCGGCGGACTCTCGTGCCGGCAGGGCGCTCAGGCGTCCTCCCGGCGGTACAGGTAGAAGCCGGGGACGACGCGCCGGTCGGCGCCGAACGCCACCTTGTTCTGCCGGCCCTGCGCATTGGGGACCACGGTCCACGCCAGGTTGTCCCCGTACGCGTCGACCAGGTCCAGGTACTCGCCCACGCCCGCGTGCGTGGAGTCGGCGTTCAGGCAGTAGCGCTCCCCGTCGTGGCGGACCCAGACCCACGGGCGCCCGCCGTACGAGGAGGAGTCGCCCACGGTGTCGCCGTCGAAGGCGCCCTCGTACCAGTCCCGGAGCTGGGCGTGGAAGTGGGAGCGCGTGAGCGGCTGGGAGCGGCTGACCGGGTGCATGCTACCGCACCCCCGCCATGCCGAGCGCCAGCAGCAGCACCATCTTGGTCGCCGGGAGGGCGCTGGGCACGTGCGCCCACTCGGAAAGGGTGTGCTGGTCGCCCCCGCGGGAGCGGCCCACGGAGACCGCCGGGATCCCGCGCACCACCGCCGCGTTGGCGTCGGTGGAGCCGGAGGGCACCGCCTCCGTCTCGATCCCCAGGAAGCGGTGCACGTCCACGGCGGTCTGCACCAGCGGGTGCGCGCGGCGGTCGCGCAGCATCTCCTCCGTCCCGGCGGCGCGGTTGCGCGTCACGGTCTCCTTCTCCCAGCGCACGCCGTGCGCCTCTGCGGCGCGGGCCACCCGCGCGGTGATCTCCGCGTCCAGCGAGTCCAGCAGCACCGGGTTCACCGAGCGCAGGTCCATGGTGAAGGAGACCTCCTCCGGGATGGCGTTGAAGATCTTCCCCCCGGAGAGCATCCCCACGTTGAAGACGGTGTGCCCGCGCCCGCGGGGGACCTCGATCTCGTAGACGGAGCGCACCGCGTCCGCCAGCGCGCGCGCCGGGTGCGGCTTCCCCGCGGAGGTGTTGGTGTGCGAGCCCTCCCCCAGGAAGCGGTAGCGCGTCCAGTAGATCCCCAGCGCGCCGTACATCACCGGCCCCAGCCCCCCGTCCAGCGCCACCAGCACGTCCGCCGCGCCGGGGTTCTGGTCCAGCCAGTAGTCCATCCCCACCAGCCCCAGCTCCTCCTGCACGGTGCCGATGAAGAGCAGGTCGCCGCGGGTGCGCACCCCGGCGTGCTGCAGCGCCCGGGCCACCGCCAGCATGTTGGCGACGGAGGCGGAGTTGTCGAAGATCCCCGGCGCCCGCAGCACGTCGCCGTCGCGCCGCACCGTCACGTCCGTGTCCAGCGGGTGCACGGTGTCCAGGTGCGCCGCCAGCGCCACGGTGGGCCCGCCCCCCGTGCCGCGCCGCCGCCCCGTCACGTTGCCGATGGAGTCGATCGTCACCTCCAGCCCCGCGGCCTCCATCTGCTCCTTCACGTACGCCGCGCGCGCCTCCTCGTGGCGCGAGGTCCCGGGGATCTCGGTGATCCGGATCCACTCCTCCACCTGGCGGGGGAAGTGGGTCTCCACCCAGGCCAGCGCGTCGCGCACCGCCGGCCGCTCGGCCAGGCGCGGCGAGAAGTGGCTGGGGAACCGCTGCTGCGCGCCGAGCGGCGCGGCGGACGCGGCGAGCAGGAGCAGGGCGGCGCGAAAGCTCCGGGCGATGCGGGTGCGCATGGGGGCGGCGGAAAGGGGTGAACGGATGGCGACCCGGGGAAGGTGCGCCGGGGCCGCCGTGCGCCGCAAGCCCTCCGTGCCGCACTCCGGGGTGCGCGCCGCGCCGGATGCGAAGCTGGCCCGGTCGCGGGAGCGGCGCTAGCTTCCCGGTGCCACCC
>DASYWD010000284.1 GCA_035936415.1 Longimicrobiaceae bacterium | reverse complement strand
CGTTCGAGGTGCGCTCGCCGGAGGAGGCGCCGGTGCTGGCCGCGCGGCTGGTCACCGGGACGCCGGCCGGCGGTCCGCTCCCGCCGCTGGCGATGCGGCTCGCCACCACGCGCGGCACCAACGCGCTCCTGGAGCGCCGCGGCGCGCCTACCGCGCTCTGGATCACCCGCGGCTTCGGCGACCTGCTGGAGATCGGTACGCAGCAGCGGCCGGAGCTGTTCGCGCTCCGGGTGGAGAAGCCGGCGCCGCTGTACGCGGAGGTGGTGGAGGTCCCGGAGCGGCTGGCGGCGGACGGGAGCGTGCTCCGGCCTCTCGACGTGGAGGCGCTGGCGCCCGTGGCGGAGCGCCTGGTCCGCTCCGGAGTGCGCGTCGCGGCGGTGGCGCTGATGCACTCCTTCCGCAACCCGGCGCACGAGCACGCCCTGCGCGACCTCCTCCTCCGCGCCGGCTTCGAGGCGGTGTCGTGCTCGGCGGACCTCGCCCCCTTCATCCGGCTCCTCCCCCGCGCGGAGACGGCCGTGGTGGACGCCTACCTGGACCCGACGCTCTCCGGCTACCTGGCCGGGGTCCGCGGCGCCCTGGGCGGCGGGCGGCTGCACGTGATGACCAGCGCGGGCGGGCTCGTGCGGCCGGAGGACTTCCGTCCCCGCGACTCGCTCCTCAGCGGCCCGGCCGGCGGGGTGGTGGGCGCCGCGCTGGCGGGGCGGCGCTCCGGCTTCGGGCGCGTGGTCGCCTTCGACATGGGCGGCACCAGCACCGACGTGGCGCGCTGGCAGGGCGACTTCGAGTACGTCTGGGAGCACGAGGTCGGCGGGGCGCACCTAGTCGCCCCCGCGCTGGCCATCGAGAGCGTGGCCGCCGGGGGAGGCTCCGTCTGCACGCTGGACGCGCAGGGGCTCCGGGTGGGACCGGAGAGCGCGGGCGCCTCGCCGGGGCCGGCGTGCTACGGCGCGGGCGGGCCGCTCACCGTCACCGACGTCAACCTCCTCCTGGGGCGCCTGTCTCCGGAGCGGTTCGGCATCCCCGTGGACCCCGCCCCGGCGGAGGCCGCGCTCGACGCGCTCCGGCGCGAGCTGCGCGAGCGCACCGGGGAGGACGCCGGACGCGAGCCGCTCCTGGCAGGCTTCCTGGAGATCGCCGACGAGCGCATGGCCGACGCTATCCGCGGGATCTCGCTGCGCCGCGGCTACGACCCCGCCGAGCACGCGCTGGTGGCGTTCGGCGGGGCGGGGGGGCAGCACGCCTGCGGCGTCGCCGCGCGCCTGGGGATCGGGGTCGTGCTGGTCCCGCCCGACGCCGGCCTGCTGAGCGCGCTGGGGATCGGCCACGCGCCGCTGGAGCGCTTCGCCGAGCGCCAGGTGCTCCGTCCGCTGGAGGAGGTGGAGCCGGAGGTCGCCGGCTGGATGGAAGGGATGGGCGAGGAGGCGTCCGCCGCAGTGGCGCGCGAGGGCGTCGCCCGCACCGGGGTGGAGGTCCGCCGCCGCATCGTGGGGCTCCGCTACGCCGGCCACGACGCCGCGCTCACCGTGGAGTGGAGCCCCGGGGTGTCGCTGCGCGCGGCGTTCGAGGAGCGCTACGCGGCGCTCTACGGCCACCGCCCGGAGCGCCGCCCCGTGGAGCTGGAGTCGCTGCGCGTCGTCGCCTCCACGCGCGTGGCGGAGCCGGAGCCGGTCCCGCCGCCCGAGCCCCACGTCCCCCCGGCGGAGAGCCG
>DASYWD010000283.1 GCA_035936415.1 Longimicrobiaceae bacterium | reverse complement strand
GCGGCGGTCGCCGGGAGCGCTGCGGGCCAGGGTCCCCAGGGTCTCCGGGCTCACGCCGGCGGCCAGCGCGTCCGCCCCGACCCGGAGGTCGGTGGGGGCCAGGGGGCCGCGCACCTCGCCGGCCATGGCGTCGCGGGCCCGGGTGAGGAGCGCGAGCCGCTGCTCCACGGCCGCCGCGATCCGCGCCATGGGAATCCCCTTGGCGCGGCCCTCGGCCACCTTGTTCTCCAGGAGCGACGCCGGGATCCCCGCGGACTCCGCGGTCCTCCTGGCTGCCTCGATCCGCTGTGCCGGGCTCGCCACATCCTGCGCGAGCGCCGGGAGCGGCGCGCACAGGAGCAGGAGGGCGGCGAACAGGATCCGCTTCATCGTACGGTTCCTTTGCAGGACGGGAACGGCTCCCCCATGGAGCCCTGCACTTGAGACGAGCCAGGGCGGCGCGCCGTCACAATTCGTCCGGTTCGGTATCACGGGACCACCAGCACCGCCGACTCGCCCCCCATCCCGTCGTCCACGCGGCGGACCGACGGGGGGAGCACCCACTCCCCCTTCGCGGTGCGGAAGCCGTAGTGGTACACGCCGGAGGAGATGGGGAGGTGCACCACCCAGAACTCCCCGCTCCGGACCATCGGGACCGGCTTCCACTCCGTGAAGTCGCCCAGCACGGAAGGGGGCGACTCCGCCGCCGACGCGGGGAGGCGGATCGCCACCGTCCCCTCCGCGGGGACGGGGGGGAGGACGGCGGACAGGGGCGCCGGCCGCCCCAGGGTGCGGCTCACCCGGACGTTCCAGGTCCGCCGCGGAGCGCTCAGGTAGAGCGGCTCGCTGGACTCCTGCTGCCACCCGGCGGTGACCTCCACCCCCCGCCCCACCGAAACGCTCGCCCCCACGCCGTAGCCGAGCTGCGGGGCGGGGAGTGCGGTCGTGTCCGCGAACCAGCTCCCGCCGAAGGCCCACACCGCGCCCGGCCCGCGCGACAGCCGCAGGGAGCCCCCGGCGTACGGGTAGCCCCCTTCGGGGAAGTGCATGTAGCGCCCCACCCCCTCCAGCTGGACCCCCGCCGAGGGCGTCACCGCCACGCGGGCGCCGCCGTCGTAGGCGGCGACCGCCAGGAGCTCACCCTCGAACGGACCCATGGTCTGCACCACCCCCGAGCGCAGCTCCACCTCCAGGCGCTCGCCACGGAGGGAGACCGTGGGGACCGCCTCCAGCGTCGCGCCCCAGTCCGCCTCCTCCTCCACGTCGACCAGCCGCCCGCCCACGTTCACCTGGTAGTGGGACTCGGAGTAGCCGTACAGGTGGCCGCCCAGGTTCACCCCCAGCTCCCAGTCCCCGCGGCGGAGGAGCCCGAGCCGGCCGCCCAGCCCCCCGGCGCCCCAGCTCAGCCCCAGCGAGCCCAGGTCGGTGCCCCCGGCCAGGTACGTCCAGCGGCCGTGTCCCTGGTAGCGCGCCCCGAGCGAAACGTTCACGGCGCCGACCCGCTGGCCCACCGGGTCGTAGAGGGCGCGACCCGCCGCCGCGTCCACCACCCACTGCGCGGAAGCGGTCGTGGGGAGGAGGAGCAGCATACAGAACAACGCGGGGAGGAGCACGCTCCTCCCCGCGCGGGGAAACCTTGCCGTCATGCGGAGCCGGGCGGGGGAAGCGAGATGCGGCTGTTGGTTCCGCCGAAGCTGTCGGCCACGTGCATCGCGTTGGGGTCGGGGACCCACTCCTGCCCGTCGACCACGAAGGCGTAGTCGTGCACCCCCGGCCGGAGCGGGATGAGCGCGGACCACACGCCGGGCTCCGTCTCGCGCAGGACCTCGCGGGGCTCCCACCCGGTGAACGTGCCCGCGATGGCCACCTCCCGCGCGTCCGGCGCCTCCAGGCGGAACTGCACGTACACCGTGGGGGCGCCCGCGTCGCGCGAGGCCACCAGCACCGGCGGCTGCGTGGCCGGCCCGGCGAGCTGCGGCACCCGCACCACCGCGAAGGCGGCGAGCATCGCCCCGGCC
>DASYWD010000282.1 GCA_035936415.1 Longimicrobiaceae bacterium | reverse complement strand
AGCCCGCCGTGCCCGGGGCGGCCCCCGCGGCGCTCACCCTCGACGAGGCGGTGGCGCTCGCGCGCAGGAACAACCCGGACCTCCTCGCCCAGCAGAACGACCGGCGTACCGCGCGGGCGGCCACCCGCGCCGCCCGCTTCGACTTCCTGCCGTCAGCCGCCGTGTCCAGCTCCTTCGGCTACACGGCGCCCGGCCAGCGGCGCTTCTCGTACACGCTGTCGCGCGACGAGCCCGACTACTACACCTCCAGCTACTCCCTGGGGCTCTCGTACGCCCTGAACGGCGCCAAGCTGGTGCAGCCCTCCATCGCCCGCGCGCAGGAGCGGGCCGTCGACCAGCGCGTCGTCGGCGCGGAGGCCAACCTCGCCGCCCAGGTGGCGCAGCAGTACCTGGGCGTGCTGCAGGGCCAGGAAGCGGTCGCGCAGGCCGAGCGCGAGGTGGCGCGCACCGAGGAGCACCTGCGCCTGGCGCAGGCGCGCCTGGACGTGGGCGCCGGCACGCCGCTGGACGTGCGCCGCGCCGAGGTGCAGAAAGGGCAGGCGCAGGTCTCGCTGCTGCAGGCGCAGAACGGCCTGGCGACGGCCACCTTCGCGCTCGCCGAGCTCATGGGGGTGGACGTCCGGCCGGGGGCGCGCCTCACCTCCGAGTTCGTGCTCTTCCAGCCGCAGTGGGACGCCGACGCGCTGGTCGCCCAGGCGGTCGCCAACAACCCCAACCTGCACGCCGCCCGCTCGCAGGCCGGCGCCGCGCGCACCGGGATCCGGGCCGCGCAGTCCAGCTACCTCCCGACGCTGAACTTCAACGTGGGGTGGAACGGCTCCTCGTACCGGGTCGGGAACCTCGACCCGCTGGTGGAGCAGGGGCTCGCGGGCGCGCAGCGGGACATGGAGTCGTGCGTGGTGAACAACCAGATCGCGCAGCTCATCGGGCGCTCCCCGCAGGACTGCGGGCGGTTCAGCTTCACGGAGGCGCAGATCCGGCAGCAGGTGCGCGAGCAGAACAGCGGCTACCCCTTCGACTACGACCGGCAGCCGATGAACGCCTCGCTCAGCATCTCGCTCCCCATCTTCACCGGGCTCTCCCGGCACCAGCAGGTGGAGCAGGCCCGCGCCAACGCCGAGGACGCCGAGTACCAGGTCCGGGCGCAGGAGCTTCGGGTCCGCGGCGAGGTGAACACCGCGCTGCAGAACCTGAGGACGGCGTACGAGACGGCGCAGCTCCAGGAGCAGGTGATCAACACCGCCACGGAGGAGCTGCGGCTGGCGCGCGAGCGCTTCCGCTTCGGCGCCGCAAGTTCGGTAGAGGTCACCGACGCGCAGACCAACCTGGCGCAGGCCGAGCGGGCGCGGATCGACGCCGTGTACAACTTCCACAAGTCGCTCGCCGCCCTGGAGGCGCTGGTCGGCCGCCCGCTCCGCTGAGCGGCGTTCCGCGGAGCGCCGTACCAGGCGGCAACCGCAATCCGGTCCGGAGATAGATGCGATGAGAACGAGGACGATGGTGATCGTGGGGGTGGTGGTGGTCGCGGTGGCGGCCCTGGGGTTCTTCGCTCGCACCGCCCTGGCCGACAAGGGGACCGAGGTCCGCACCGAGGCGGTGGCGCGGAGGGACCTCACCTCGGTCGTGACCGCCAGCGGGACCATCAACCCCAAGCGCAAGGTGGACATCTCCGCCGACATCTCGGGGCGGGTGATCGAGCTGCGGGTGGAGGAGGGGCAGTGGGTGGAGCGCGGCCACCTCCTCCTCCGCATCGACCCCACGCAGTACCAGGCGGCGGTGCGGCGGGCCGAGGCCGCGGTGGCCCAGGCGCAGGCCCGCGCCGCACAGGCTCGCGCCAACCTCCTCCAGGCGCAGAACGCCGCGCGCCGCGCGCGGCAGCTGGCGGGGAGCAGCGAGCAGCTCATCTCCGCGGCGGACGTGGAGCAGGCCGAGACGCAGGCCGCCGTGGCCTCGGCCGAGCTCGACGCCTCCCGCTTCGGGGTGGCCCAGGCGCAGGCCGGGCTCACCGAGGCGCGCGAGGCGCTCCGCAAGACCGTCATCGTCGCGCCCATGAGCGGCCGCATCACCCGCCTGAACATCGAGGAGGGGGAGACGGCGATCGTGGGGACCATGAACAACCCCGGCTCGCTCCTGCTGACCATCGCCGACCTGTCGGTGATGGAGGCGAAGGTCAAGGTCGACGAGACCGAGGTCCCCGGGATCACCATCGGCGACAGCGCGCGGGTGCGGATCGATGCCTACCCGGGCCGGGTGTTCTCCGGGACCGTGACGCAGATCGCCAACAGCTCCCTGAGGGGGGCGACTTCCGGTATGTCGTCGGCGGGGGCGGAGCAGTCGGTGGACTTCGAGGTGGTGGTGACGCTGGCGAACCCGCCGGAGCAGCTCCGCCCCGACCTTTCCGCAACCGCCGACATCGTCACCGACACCCGCGCGCAGGCGCTCTCGGTGCCTATCATCGCGCTGACGGTGCGCGACGCGAAGGGGAAGAAGCTGGGCCAGGCCGACGCCGGGGAGGGCGACGAGGCCGCTCCCGCCCGCCCCGGGGCGTCCCGGGCGCGGGACGAGGAGGGCGTCGAGGGCGTGTTCGTGATGCAGGGCGACACCGTCGCCTTCCTCCCGGTGGAGGTGGGGATCGCCGGGGACCGCTACTTCGAGGTGAAGTCGGGGCTCCGGGGCGGCGAGACGGTGGTCGCCGGGACGTACCAGGCCATCCGCGAGCTGGAGACGGGCGCGAAGGTGCGCACCCCCGAGGCCGCGGCCGGCAGGGCCGGCGGGGAGAAGCGATGAGCGCCGCCCGCGGCGTCGTCATCGAGGCACGGGGGCTCCAGAAGCACTACCAGCTCGGGGCGGAGACGGTGCGCGCCCTCCGGGGGGTGGACCTGGTGATCCGCCGCAACGAGTACGTGGCGATCATGGGCCCCTCCGGGTCGGGGAAGTCCACCTTCATGAACCTGATCGGGTGCCTGGACACCCCCACCTCCGGGGAGTTCATCCTCAACGGCCACCCGGTGGCCGGGATGAGCGACGACGAGCTGGCGCGCGTCCGCAACCGCGAGATCGGCTTCGTCTTCCAGACCTTCAACCTCCTCCCGCGCTCCACCGCGCTCCAGAACGTGGAGCTCCCCCTGGTCTACGCCGGGGTGGGGAAGAAGGAGCGGCGCGAGCGGGCGGCCGAGGCGCTCCGGTCGGTGGAGCTGGGGGACCGGATGGACCACCGTCCCAACGAGCTCTCGGGCGGGCAGCGGCAGCGCGTGGCCATCGCGCGGGCGCTGGTGAACACGCCCTCCATCCTCCTGGCCGACGAGCCCACGGGGAACCTGGACTCGCGCACCTCGGAGGAGATCATGTCGCTCTTCGCGCGGCTGCACGCCGAGGGGCAGACGGTCATCATGGTCACGCACGAGCACGACATCGCGGCGCACGCCGAGCGCGTCGTGACCCTGCGCGACGGCACCGTCCACAGCGACCTGCTGCAGGCGCCCGCGCCGGTGGCGGCCCGCGCGGCCGCCGAGGAGGACGCCGGGGCCGCCCTCACCGAGGCCTGACCATGGCCGGACGGACGCGGACGCGGATGCCGCTGGGCGAGGCGCTGCGCGTTTCGCTGGAGATGATCCGCGTCAACAAGCTGAGGGCCTTCTTCACCGTCCTCGGGACGGTGATGGGGGTGACCTTCCTGATCGCCGTGATCACGCTGATCACCGGGATGGACTCCTACATGAAGGAGGACTTCGCCGGGAAGGTGTATGGATTCAACAGCGTGATGCTCCGCCAGCGCCCCTCGGTGACCATGAGCGACGACCCGGCGCTCCGGCGGGAGTGGCGCCGCCGCCCCCGGCTCACCTTCGAGGACGCGGCGTGGCTGGACGAGCGGATGGAGACGCCGGGGATCCTCTCCATCAACTCCGACCGCGGCGGCCGGGTGAGCGGCCCCGGCGGCCGGACGCTGGAGAGCGTCCGCATCTCGGGCGCGTCGGCCAGCTACTTCACCTCCCGCGACATGGGGGTGGAGGCGGGCCGCGTCTTCACCGAGCAGGAGGCGGAGCGCGGCGTCCCGGTGGTGGTGATCGGCAAGGACGTGGCCGACAAGCTCTTCGAGGAGCGCAACCCGCTGGGGAAGACGGTGCGGGTGCAGGGCTTCCAGTACCGCGTGGTGGGGGTGCTGGAGAAGCAGGGCTCGCTCTTCGGCCTTTCCATGGACAACGTGGTGATCGCCCCGGCGAGGTCGCGGGTCAACAGCTACGTGAACCCGCACAACGTGGTGGACGAGATCACCTTCAAGGTGGTGGACGCGTCGCTGGTACCGCGGGCGATGGCGGAGATGGAGGGGTGGATGCGGATCCGGCACCGCCTGCGCCCCGGCGAGGCGAACAGCTTCGCGCTGGAAACGGCGGACGAGGGCCTGGCCTTCTGGAACCGGATCGCCACCTACCTCATGCTGGCGCTCCCGCTCCTGGTGGGGATCTCGCTGGTGGTGGGCGCGGTGGTGATCATGAACATCATGCTGGTGGCGGTCACGGAGCGCACCCGTGAGATCGGGCTGCGCAAATCGCTGGGGGCGCGCCGGCGCGACATCCTCGCGCAGTTCATGATCGAGGCGGGGGCGCTGTCCGGGGCCGGCGGGGTGCTGGGGATCGGGATCGGGATCGCGCTGGCGGCGGCGGTCGCGGCGCTCTCGCCGCTCCCGGGGCGGGTCTCCCCGCTCTCCATCGTGCTGTCCATCCTCCTGGGGGTGGGCGTCGGGCTCGTGGCGGGGGTGTACCCGGCGTACCGGGCCTCGCGCCTGGACCCCATCGAGGCCCTGCGGAGCGAATAGGAGCGGACGATGAACCTCACATCCGCCCGTGAGGGCGTGGGGATCGCGCTGGACGCGCTGCGCTCCAACAAGGTGCGGGCCTTCCTCACCATCCTGGGGATCGTGATCGGCGTCGCCACGGTGATGGCGATGGCCGCGGTGGTCGGGGGGCTGCGCACCGGGATCATGGAGCAGATCGAGGGGATCGGCCCCAAGAACTTCGTGGTCAACCGCTTCACGCAGACCGAGATCCGCATCAGCCACGGCTCCGGGCGCCCGCCCTGGGTGGGGAGGCCGCCCATGACCTTCCAGGAGGCGGAGGTCGTGCGCTCGCTCCCCTCCATCCGGTCGGTCGCCACGGCGGTGGACGGGAGCGCGGACCTGAAGTACGGCTCCAGCACGTACAGCGGGGTCATGCTCCCGGGGCGCGACTACCAGTGGCCGGACTACGCGCAGGGCGACTTCGTCTACGGGCGCAACTTCCTCCCGGCGGACGTCGCCCGCTCCAACCGCGTAGTGGTCCTGTCGGTGGATCTGGCGAAGAAGGTGTTCGGCGACACGGACCCGGTGGGGAAGACGGTCCGCCTGCGCGGGGAGCCGTTCCAGGTCGTGGGGGTGTACCGGCAGAAGCCGAACTTCTTCTCCAACATCATGAAGGAGTGGGCGATCGTCCCGCCCACCACCGCCATCAAGTACCTGGACGCCGATCCCGACTGGCTCTCGCTGCTGGTGGTCCCGGCGGCGGGGGCCTCGCAGGACCAGGCCATCGACGACGTCACCGCGGCGCTCCGGGTCGCCCGGGGGCTCCGTCCGGGCGACGAGAACAACTTCGACGTCACGCGGCAGCAGGCCATCGCCGACCTGTTCGACCGGATCACCGGCGTGTTCGCCATCGTGATGCTGGTGCTCTCCTCGATCGGGCTGATGGTGGGCGGGGTCGGGGTGGTGGCGATCATGATGATCTCGGTCACGGAGCGGACCCGCGAGATCGGGGTGCGCAAGGCGCTGGGCGCGACCCGGCGCGAGATCCTCTGGCAGTTCCTGGTGGAGTCGGTCACGGTGACCACCATCGGCGGAGCGATCGGGATGGCGCTGGGGGCCGGCGGCGCCCTCCTCCTGGCGGCGTTCACCCCGCTCCCGGCCTCGGTGCCGCTCTGGGCCGTGGCGGCCTCGCTCGGCGTCTCCGCGATCACGGGGATCGGCTTCGGCCTCTATCCCGCGAACAAGGCGGCGCGGCTCGACCCGGTGGAGGCGCTGAGACACGAATAGAAGTGCGAAAGTGCGGGAGTGCGAAGTGCGGACCCCCACCCGGCTTGCTCGAGGCTCGCCACCCTCCCCCGGTCCGGGGGAGGGTTTTTCGTCGGGGAAGGCCGGCGCGCTTCGGACGTGCGTGGGTCCGGCGGCGGTGCTAGGTTCCCACGCACTTCGCACTTCGCACCTCGCACTTTCCTTCCGATGACCGAACCGATCGCGCCGCCCGTGGACCTGCTCGCCATCGCCGCCCACCGTGACGACGTGGAGCTCCTCTGCGGGGGGACGCTGGCGCGCGCGGCGGCGCAGGGACACCGCACCGGGATCCTGGACCTCACCGCGGGGGAGCGCGGCACCGATGGGAGCGCGCAGCTCCGGGGGGAGGAGGCGGAGGCGGCCGCGCGGGTGCTCGGCGTCGCCGCGCGGCGCAACGCGGGGCTCCCGGACGCGGGGCTCGAGAACACGCCGGAGACGCGCCGGCTGGTCGCCGGCTTCGTGCGCGCGTTCCGGCCGCGCGTGGTGATCCTTCCCTTCACCAGCGGGCGCCACCCGGACCACCGCGTCGCCTCGCAGCTCGCCTACGACGCCTGCTTCCTGGCGGGGCTGCAGAAGCTCGACGCGCCGGGCGAGCCGCACCGCCCGCACAAGCTGCTCTACGCGCTCACCTACCGCGAGGACCCGGTGAAGCCGACGTTCGTGGTGGACGTCACCGACTTCATGGAGGCCAAGATGGAGGCGGTGCGCTGCTACGCGTCGCAGTTCGACGGGAAGACGTGGGGCGGGGAGGTGTTCCCCGGCGGGGATCGCCCGCTCTACGACCAGGTGCGGATGCACGCGGCCCGCTACGGGTCGCTGATCCGGAAGGAGTACGGGGAGCCGTTCTACACCCCCGAGACCATGGAGGTGGAGGACGTGGTGGCCCTGGGGGTGCGGAGCATCTGAGCGGCACTGCCCGCGCGGAGCGCCGTCCTGGTGTTGCGCCGATGCAACACCGGGACGGCGTCATCTGTTTCCATCCAATCTCCGGTCTCCCCAGCACTTAGCTGCACTGTCCGCTCGCCGCCGGATCGCGCATGGGGCAATTGCGTCCCGATCTCCGGGGAAAGCGCCGCTGCAGGACGGTCGCCCGGTTTTTCCAAGTTGATGTAGGAGAGTGGCTTAGGCGCGAGTAGGGCGATGCCTTGCCTGTGGCCGTAGTTTTGCAGGAGGCGCCCCCCGTCTTGTCGTTCTGCACCCCCAAGTATCCGCGCAAGTGCCGCCAGGCGCTCGCGTTCCCGACCTTCATCCGTCGCCTTCCGAAAAACGGCACCCCGGCCGCGAGGCCGGTCCGCAAAGCCACGGGTCTCATCGAGACGGCCGGGCTACCGAAGACGGGCGCTCCCCGGCTCCGCCGGCCACCGTCCCACCCGAGGTATCCCAATGAGGCACCTGGCACTCCCCGCGCTCGCCGTGCTCGCCCTCCTGGCGGGCTGCAAGGACAATCCCGCCCAGACGCCGACGGAGCCCCCGGTCGAGGCGGCCGCGGCGAAGGCCGCCCAGCCCGAAGCGGCCGGCGAATCCACGCTCTGTGCCGCCTACCGCCGGCAGCTCGGCGCGGCGCGCGCGTCGCTCGCCCGCTCCCCCGGGGACGAGTCGCTGAAGGGATCGGTCGCCACCTACGAAGCCGTCATCTCCGACGCCTGCTCCTGAGGCCCTCCATGAAACGGACTCCCTCCCGGCGCGCCGTCCTCCTTGCGGCGCTGTTGTCGTGCCTGCTGCTCCCCGCCGTCTTCCTGGCCCAATCGGCAGGCCCCAAGGCCCTGGTCGTCTGTCCTCCGACCGACACGCAGGGGTGCGACCGCGTCGCCGCCCAGCTGGCGCTGACGATGAACGGCGGTACCCCTGTCTTCCCGGGAGGGGTCGACAAGAGATACACCGAGCTGCGGACGATGCCGTATTCGCAGCTCCAGTCGTACGCGGTGGTGTTCGTGCCCTCGCTGGCGAACGCGCCCTACGACCTGCTTCGCGAGGACGCGGTCAAGGTACGCCTGCAGCAGGTTCTCCGCGGGCGGGTGGCGGTCTGGTCGGGCACTCCCGACCGGGGGACGACCTCCGGCGCGAGCGCAGGGAAGCTCACGCTCATCGAGAACCTGGCCCGCTGGGCCGCGGCTCAGCACGCAGCCGACGGCACCACCGGGCTGGTGGTCCTGCAGGACTTCTCGGACAACCGGCCGGACGGCACCTCCCCACGGTACGACTGGGTCCAGGGCATCGCCGGGGTGGTCATTCAGCCCGATCTGGAGGCGAAGACCTACAGGCAGGTGGAGAGGAACACCGCGAACCCGGCGGCCGAGCCGATCGTGGGGAGCCTGGCCTACGACAACATGGCTTCCTTCGGGGTGCAGCTCCCGCAGCCGGTGATGGTCGTCGGCGGCTGGGGGCAGACCACGCAGGGGAAGAAGGCGACGCGCGGCCAGATCGTGCTGGGGACCGCCAATCGCAGCCCCGCCGCCTGCCAGGTGGCGGGCACCAGCGGAGGCACGTTCAGCTTCCAGTCCGGGAACGTGGTGCTGAACTTCCCGGCGGGCGCGCTCTCGCAGGACTGGTGCCTCTCCGTGTCCCCCGCGAACGCCACTGCGAGCGGGTACGTGGCGAACACGGCGTACAGCTTCGGTCCCGCCAGTCTTTCCTTCCCCCACACCCCCCCGGCCACGGCGACGATTCGATACGCCGAGAGCGACATCCCGGGTGGAGCCAGCGAGTCCAACCTGGCCATCTTCGGGTTCAGGGCCGGCAGCTGGACCGAGGTGCCGGGGAGCTCGGTGGACGCGGTGAACAACACGGTGACCGCTCCCATCGACCACTTCAGCCAGTACGCCGTCTTCGTGAAGGGGACCACCGACGGCGGAGGCGGGGGCGGAGGCGGGGGCAAGGGCGGCGCACCCACGGCGGCCAACGACGCGTACTCGGTCGACGAAGACAACGCGCTGAACGTGGCTGCTCCCGGGGTGCTCGCGAACGACACGGACCCCCAGGGAGATCCGCTCACCGCCGCGGTCGTCAGCGGGCCCTCGCACGGGGCGCTGACGCTGAACGCGAACGGCTCGTTCACCTACACGCCCAACGCGAACTTCAACGGCACCGACTCGTTCACCTACAAGGCCAACGACGGACGGCGAGACTCGAACGTCGCCACGGTTACCATCACCGTCAACCCGGTGAACGACGCGCCGACGGCGGTGGACGACGCCTACAGCACGGACGAGGACGTGGCGCTCAACGTCGCCGCGCCGGGCGTGCTCGCCAACGACACCGATCCCGAAGGGAACACCCTGTCGGCCGTGCTGGTGAGCGGGCCCGCGAACGGCACCCTGACGCTGAACGCGAACGGCTCCTTCACCTACACGCCGTCCGCGGGCTTCAGCGGCACGGACCAGTTCACCTACAGGGCCAACGACGGCACTGCGGACTCCAACGCCGCCACGGTGACCATCACCGTGAACGACGTCAACGACGCGCCCGTGGCCGTGAACGACGCGTACGCCACGGACGAGGATGCGCCTCTCAACGTGGCCGCCCCGGGCGTACTCGCGAACGACACCGACTCCGAGTCCAACCCGCTGACTGCCGTCCTGGCGAGCGGCCCGGCCAACGGTACGCTGACCCTGAACGCGAACGGCTCCTTCACCTACACGCCGTCCGCGGGCTTCAGCGGCACGGACCAGTTCACCTACAAGGCCAACGAAGGTACTTCCGACTCCAACGTTGCCACCGTGACCATCACCGTGAACGACGTGAACGACGCGCCCGTGGCGGTGAACGACGCCTACAGCACGGACGAGGACGTGGCGCTCAACGTGGCTGCTCCGGGCGTGCTCGCTAACGACACCGATCCCGAAGGGAACACCCTGTCGGCCGTGCTGGTGAGCGGGCCCGCCAACGGGACGCTGACGCTCAACGCCAACGGCTCCTTCACCTACACCCCGACGGCCGACTTCAACGGCACGGACCAGTTCACCTACAAGGCCAACGACGGCACCTCGGACTCGAACGTCGCCACGGTGACCATCACCGTGAACGCGGTCGCGGAGCCGCCGGTGGCAGTGAACGACGCGTACTCGGTGGACGAGGACAACACGCTCAACGTGGCCGCCCCGGGCGTGCTCGGCAACGACACCGACCCCGAGAGCGATCCGCTCACGGCGGTGCTGGTAAGCACGACCACGAACGGCACGCTCACCCTGAACGCTGATGGCTCGTTCGGCTACACGCCGGCTCCCGGCTTCAGCGGGACGGACCAGTTCACGTACAAGGCCAACGACGGCACCTCGGACTCGAACGTCGCCACCGTGACCATTACGGTGAACGCCGTCAATGACGCACCGGTGGCGGTGGACGATGCCTACAGCACGGACGAGGACGTGGCGCTCAACGTGGCCGCCCCGGGCGTGCTCGCCAACGATACGGACGAGGAGGGGAACACGCTGAGGGCGGTGCTGGTGAGCGGGCCGGCCAACGGTACGCTGACGCTCAATGCCAACGGCTCCTTCACCTACACGCCGGCCGCGAACTACTTCGGCACGGACCAGTTCACCTACAAGGCCAACGACGGCTCCGGGGATTCCAACACCGTTTCGGTGACCATCACGGTGAACCCGGTCAACGACGCGCCGACGGCGGGCCCGGACGCGTACGGCGCCATCGGCAACGTCGTGATCTCCGTCGCCGCCGGGGCGGGCGTGCTCGCCAACGACACCGACGTGGAGGGCAGCGCGCTCTCCGCCGTGGCGGGTACCATCGCCTCCACGAACGGGGGCACGGTCGAGATGAGGGCCGACGGCAGCTTCACCTACGTCAGCGCGGCCGGGTTCAACGGCAGCGACAGCTTCACCTACAGCGTCACCGACGGCGAGCTCAGCTCCGCCGGCACGGTCACCATGACGGTCACCGGGCGGTACTGGTTCGTCGACGCCAGCGCAGCGCCGGGGGGTGACGGCCGGCAGCACCGGAAGCTCCAGTCGCTCACGCCGCTCAACGGCGCGGGCGGAGCGGGGGACCCGGACCAGGCCAGCGACGTCATCCTGGTGCACAGCGGTACGTACAGCAGCGCCATCGCGCTGGAGTCCGGGCAGCACCTCGTCGGGCAGGGGATTCCGTCCGACCTGACGGCCACGGTCAACGGGCAGACCGTCACCCTGCTGGCCGCCGGGAGCGCGCCGACGATCGGCGCGGCGAGCGGGAACGCCATCACCCTCTCGAGCGGCAACACGCTTCGCGGCTTCGTCGCTGGCAGCGCGCCCGGCGCGGCGATCTCCGGCTCGGCCGTGGGGACGCTGACGGTCTCGGACGTGAGCATCGACAACGGCTCCGGCCGCGCGCTCGACCTGACCACGTCCGGCACGCTCTCGGCCGCCTTCGGGAGCATCTCGGCCACGGGCGGCACCGGGAACGGAATCAACCTGGTGGGCCAGACGGGTACCCTCACGAGCGGGTCGACGAGCATCACGAACCCGAGCGGGACGGGGATCCACGTCCAGGGCTCCGGAGGGTTCAACTTCGGGGGCACGACGGTGAGCAAGAGCAGCACGAGCGGAACGGGCGTGCACCTGCAGTCCAACTCGGGCACGACCACCTTCTCCTCCCTTGCGCTCACCACGAGCAACGGCACCGGCCTGGCCGCGTCGAGCGCCGGGACGGTCAACGTGACGACGGGGTCGATCGGTGCCACCGGCGGGCCGGCGATCGACCTGGGCTCCACGACGGCCGGGATGACGTTCACCAGCGTCGCATCGACCAACAGCACCGGGGCCGGCGTCAGCCTCGCCACGGTGGGGGGGAGTCTCACCAGCGGGACAACCAGCGTGCAGAACCCCACCGGCGCCGGGATCTCGATCTCCGGCTCCAGCGCGGCGGTGAACCTCGGCAACACCACCTCGAACAGCTCCGGCGCGACCGGGGTGAGCCTGAGCACCAACACGGGCGCCCTGACCTTCGGCGCGCTGAACGTCTCGCCGGACGCGAGCCAGCGGGCGCTCCACGCCACCAACAACAGCGGCACCATTACGGCGAGCAGCGGCGCGGTCAGCGCCTCCAACGCCGTCGCGGTGGAGATCACCCGGGCATCCGGCACGACGCCGCTCGCGGTGAGCCTCACCAGCGTGTCCGCGAACGGCGGCAGCAGCGGCATCGTCCTGTCCAACACCAGCGGCAGCTTCGCGGTGACGGGGAGCGGCACGGCGGGCTCGGGCGGGACGATCCAGAACACGGTGGGCGGGGATGGCACGACGGCGGGGATCGGCGTCTACCTGAACAACGCGAGCAACGTCTCGCTGAACCGGATGCAGATCAACGACCACCAGGGCTTCGGGATCCGCGGCAGCGGCGTGAGCGGCTTCACGATGCAGAACTCCGTGATCAGCGGCGCCAACGGGACCAACGGAGCCAATCCCTTCCTGGAGAGCAGCATCTTCTTCACGGAGCTGACCGGCACGGCAACGTTCACCAGCGTGGCTGTCAGCGGCGGCCGACTGGACAACCTGCGCGTCAAGAACACCACGGGGACGCTGAACTTCAGCTTCTCGGGCACGGGCTGCGCCATTCGCAACAACAGCACGTCGGCCGACGGCAACATGGGGCTGGCGATCCTGCCCGAGGGCAACGCGGTGATCCACGCCAGCGTGAGCGGGTGCACCTTCCAGGGCAACCGCACGATCGCGCTGCGCGGCGATGCGGCGGGGAGCAGCCAATTGACGTTCGACGCCACGAACAATACTATCGTGGCGGGCACGGGTGGGAACAACCAGGGCAACCAGGGGATCGAGGTCAGCACCTCGGCCGACGCCCAGGTCAGCTTCGACCTGAACGGGAACCGGGTGGGCACCGACGGCGCGACCGCACAGCCGCTGCTGAACACGGGGATCAACGTCTTCGGCGGCAACCGCTCCACGCTCACCGGCAAGGTGCGCGGCAACACGGTGCGCAACAACACGAGCGTGGCGGCAGGCACGAGCAACGGCTTCGGGATCCGGGTCTTCGCCAACGACACGGCCAACATCCGGGCCAACGTCAACGCCAACACGGTCAGCGGCGTCTCGACGGACTACGGGATCCTGGTGGAGGCCTCGGGGGCGGACACGCAGGTTCCGCCGTCGGGCACCGGACGGGTGGACGTGGCGGTGACGAACAACAACGCCTCGGTGCTCTCCGGCGCGCTGGATGCCATCCGCGTGCAGGCGCGGCACAACAACCGGGTCTGCTCGCGGATCACGGGCAACACCACGGGCACCGGCGGCAGCGGCTTCTTCGGACTCTTCGTGCGGCAGGTCAACGCGGCGACCTTCCTGATCGAGGGGCTCACGGGAGGGGCGACCACCTACCTGCAGTCGCAGAACCCCGCGGCGGCCTCGGTGGGCGACAACGGCGGCACCTTCACGGCCACGGCCGCCAACTCCTGCAACATCCCGGCGCTGTGACCATCCGGCCGGCGGGGCCACGGTGGCC
>DASYWD010000281.1 GCA_035936415.1 Longimicrobiaceae bacterium | reverse complement strand
AGGTGGCGGAGCGCGCTCCCCCACTCGCCGCGCTCGGCGCAGACGAGGCCGATCTCGCGGCGGGCGCCCGCGTGCTCCGGGTCCAGGCTGAGCGCCATGTCCCACTCGTCGAACGCCTTGACCGACGCCCCGCCCTCCCGGTACAGACGACCCAGGAGGTAGTGCCCCTCCACGTGGGTGGGGTGGCGCTCCAGCCCGCGGAGGCAGAGCCGGAGGGCGGCGTCGCGGCGCCCCTCGCGGCGGTACGCCTCCGCCAGCGGGAAGAAGGCGAGCGTGTTCGGGTCGCGGGCGACCTCCTCGCTCCAGGCGCGGATCTGCGCGGGGGTGGCGGTCACTCGCCCTCCTCCTCCAGCACGGCGCGGAGCGCCGCTGCCGCCGCCCGGGCCCGCTCCGCCGTGGCGCGGCGCGCCGGGTCGGAGTCGGCCAGGCGCAGGAAGGTGCCCCACGCCTCCTCGGCGCGCTGCAGGTTCCCGGTGCGCGCCGCCGCGAATCCCAGGTGGTAGTGCGCCGCGGGGAGGAGCGGGTCCAGCGAGATCACCCGGTGCAGCGAGACGTACGCCTCCGCCCAGCGCCCCACCCCGCCCTGCGCCCGCGCCAGGAGCGCGTGCACCTCCGGGCGGTCGGGATAGTTGTGCGCCAGCTCGCCCAGGACGCGGAGGGCGCGCGCCGGGCTCCCCTCGCGGAGCGCCGCGTGCCCGGCCGCCATCCCCTCGAAGAGGGTGGCGTCGCCCGCGGTCGGCGCGGCGGCGGGCGGGGCCTCGTCGGCGACGTCCACCACCCCCGTGGAGATCAGCCCGTAGACGATCTTCGCCACCTCGAAGTCGCTCCGCCCCAGGTCGGAGGCGATCTCCTTGAGCGGACGCACGCCGTCGATCTCCGCCAGCACCTCCCACTCGCGGGGGTGCAGGTCGAGCACCCCGTCGTCCGCGCTCTCGCCGGTCAGCGCCGGGACCAGCGCCATGTGCGGGATCTTCGCCTCCAGCGTGCTCCACTCGTCGATGCGGCGCGCCGCCTCCATCAGCAGCGACTCCGTCGGGACGCGCACCGGGACCGCGGCGTCCGACGGCGGCGGGGCCTCCTCGAAGCGGAAGTACCCGTCCTTCCACTGGATCAGGTCGAAGACGATCTCCTCGATCTGGAAGCGGAGCTGCCGGCGCAGGTCCGCCTCGGAAACGGCGCCCATCTCCACCAGTACCAGCCCGATCCGCCGCCCCGGGCGCTCCCGCTGGAGCTGCACCGCGCGCTCCACCTCCGCCTCCGTGACCTTGCCGGCCATGAGGAGGAGGCGCGCGATGCGCCCCGTGCTCCCCGCCAGCTCCGCGCCGACCACGGCCCCGCGCTCGAAGCGCACCACGGCCTTGCGCCCCCCGCCCTCGCTGGTGATGGACAGGAGGCCGGTCTTGCGCGACAGGTCCAGGAGCTGGAAGACGTCGCTGAGCGCCAGCTCGCGGATCGGTCCCTCGATCGCCATCCGTCGTCAGGCCGGCTGGAGGGCGGCGTCGCCCGTGCGGAAGATGCGGGCGAACTCCAGCGCCGTGGAGACGTTCTCCCGCGCGCGGGCGGCGAGCTCCCCCTCCGGGTCGGCGTCGATGGTGTCGCGCCAGTGGTCGATGGCGTCGCGGAAGCGCCGCTCCTCGCCCGCCACGACGCCCAGGTAGAAGGAGGCGGCCGCGTGGCGCGGGTCGAAGCGGAGGACCCGGCGGAAAGCCTGGCGCGCGTCGTCGCGGCGTCCCTCGTCCAGCAGCACGCGCCCCAGCAGGATCAGCGCGTCGAAGTGGTACGGGTCGTCGGCGAGCAGCTCCACCAGCGCCGCCACCGCGTCGCGGCTGCGCCCGGAGCGCCACTCCGCCCGGGCCAGGAGGAGCTGGGCCTCCGGGTAGGTGGGGAGGATCTCCAGCGCCGCCCGGGCCTCGTCCGCGGCCTCCGCCGGGCGCGCGGTCTCCAGCAGGAGGCGTCCCAGCTCCAGCCGCGCCCCCACGAAGTCCGGGTCCAGCCGGACGGCCTCGCGCAGCGCCGCCTCCGCATCGGCGGCCCTCCCGGCGAGCGCCTCCGCCCGCCCCAGCGAGCGGAGGGCCGCGGGGTCGGCGG
>DASYWD010000280.1 GCA_035936415.1 Longimicrobiaceae bacterium | reverse complement strand
GGACCCATCTCCTCGGGGAGCTGCGGCGCGCGGCCGCGGCGGGGAGCGGGGCGGACCCCGCCGACCTCCTCCGCGAGCGGGTAGCCGCCGCGATCCACGCCGGGCGGCTGCAGCCCCTGGACCGGCTCCCCAGCATCCGGGCCGCCGCGCAGGCGCTCGGAATCGAGAAGCACGCCATGGTGCGGGCCTACGACGCGCTGGAGGAAGTGGGGCTCGTGGAGAAGCGGGAGCGCTCCGGCGTGTTCGTCCTCCCCATGCAGCAGGCGTACGAGGAGCCGCTCGGGGAAACGGCCCACTGGCTGGCGGGCGTGCTGGCGGGTGCATGCGACCACCAGATCCGCATCCCGCACCTCCCGGACCTGCTCCGCCGGTCCACCGCGGCCGCCCGCCTCCGCTGCGCCTGCGTGGAAAGCGACCTGGACAGCCAGGCGGAGCTGCGCCGCGAGGCCGCGCACCAGTTCGGCCTGGACGCGTACGCGCTGTCGGAGCCGCTGCGCGATCCGGCCGCGGGCGTCCCCGAAGCGCTCCGGGAGGCGGACGTCCTGGTCACCACCGCCTTTCACGCCCACGAGCTGCGCCCGGTGGCGGAGCGGCTCGACAAGCCGCTGGTGGTGGCGCGGCTCCGGCCGGAGCGGGTGGCCGCCATCGAGGAGCACCTGCGCAGGCGGCCCCTCACGGTGGTCTGCACCGACCCGGCCTACGGCGAGCGGATCCGCCGGCTCTTCGGCGGAGCCCGTCCCGAGCGCGTCCGGGTGGTGCTCGCCGGTGAGGCCCGCGCGCTCGCCGCGCTGGATCCGGCGGTGCCGGTGCTGATGACCCGGGCGGCGAGGCAGCGCCCGACCACGGGCCACCTGAGGATGGTGGTGCCGTTCTCTCCCGCCTTCGCCTCCGAGTTCGCGCGGACCCTCTCGTCGCTGGTGATCCGGCTCAACGTGAAGCGGGGACACGGCCCGGGGTGAGGGGCGGCGCGGGGCCGCCTCCCCGAGCGGCGCCCCTCAGGACAGCAGGACCACGACGCCCTCGTCGCCGCGCAGCTCCAGTCCTCCGTCTACCGCTTCTCCCTCCCGGTCCAGCCGGGTGGAGAGCACCACCCGCCCCTGCACGGTCCCGCGCTCCGGGCGGAACCGCGCGGCGCCCTCCCCGAAGTTGAGTGCCACCAGGAAGCGGCGGTCCTGCCACTCGCGCACGTAGCCGAGGGTGTTCTCGCCCGCCGCGGGCACCGGGGTGTACGGGCCCCGGTGCAGGGCGGGCTCCGCGCGCCGGAGCCGGACGAGGTGCCGGTACAGGGTGAGCACGGAGCCGGGGTCGTCCCGCTGCGCCTCGACGCTGTACCCGGCCGGGACGCCGCCGGCCGGCAGCCACGGATCGCCGGTGGTGAAGCCGGCCCCGGGGCTTCCGTCCCAGCGCATGGGCGCGCGGGCCGGGTCCCGGCTCGACCCGGGGATCCGCTTCCCGCGCGGGTCCCGCATCCGCTCCGGCGGGATCTCCGCGTCCGGCATCCCGATCTCGTCGCCGTAGTAGAGGACGGGGGTCCCCCGCAGGGTCAGGAGCAGCATCGCGGCGACGCGCGCCTGCCCGGCCCCCACCCGGCTGGCGACGCGGCTCCGGTCGTGGTTCCCCAGGACCCAGTTGGGCCACGCGTCCGGCGGGAGCGTGCCCTCGTACTCCGCCACCGTGGACTCGACCTCGACGGCCTCCCAGGGAGAGGTGATCAGGTGGAAGTTCAGGGGGAGGTGCATTCCCGGACTCGCCACCCCGTAGTAGCGGACGAGCCGGCCGAAGGGGAGGTAGGCCTCCCCGATGAGGACCCGGCCGGGATACTCGTCCGTGGTCCGCCGCATCCGCGCGACGATCTCCTGGACCTCGGGCTGGTCGGCGCTGAACGCGGGGACCAGCGCCTCGTTCGGCGGGTCGCGCCGGGGACGGTAGTCCGGGTTCCGCGGGTTGTCGCGCAGACGGGCGTCCTTGACCAGGTGCCAGACGACGTCCACCCGGAAGCCGTCCACGCCCCGGTCGAGCCAGAAGCGCATCACGCGCTCCATCTGCGGCCACATCTCCGGGTGCCTCCAGTTCAGGTCCGGCTGCTCGGGGAGGAACGAGTGCAGGTAGTACTGCCCCGTGGGCTCGTCGAAGCTCCACGCGGGCCCGCCGAAGCTGGAGAGCCAGTTGTTCGGCGGGCCCCCGTCCGGGGCCGGGTCGCGCCACACGTACCAGCCGCGCTTCGGGTCCTCGCGCGATCTGCGCGACTGGAGGAACCAGGGGTGCCGGTCGGAGGTGTGGTTTGGAACCAGGTCGAGGATCACCCGGATCCCCCGTGCGTGCGCCTCGGCGAGCAGGCGGTCGAAGGTCTCCAGCGTGCCGAAGAGGGGGTCCACCCCGGTGTACTCGGCCACGTCGTAGCCGAAGTCCGCCATGGGGGAGGGATAGATGGGGCCGATCCAGACTGCGTCCACCCCGAGCCAGTGGAGGTAGTCCAGGCGGGAGATGATCCCCGTGAGGTCCCCGACGCCGTCCCCGTCGGAGTCCTGGAAGGAGCGCGGGTAGATCTCGTAGATGATCCCCGTCTGCCACCACGGGTTCTGCATCGTCTGCCCTCCGGTGCGGGTGTGGAGTGCGGGAGCCGCCCCGCCGGCCGCACGCCGCGTTCCAGCGGGCGCGCGGGCCGTGGGACAGCCGACGGAGCACGGCGGCGCCTGTCCGGGCCGCCGGGGTGCGGCGGCCCGGGTCCTGCCCGGGTGGCCCCACCGCGACATCGCGATGCGGCAGGTTCCCCCGTCTCAACGGCCATGACCGAGCCCGGAGCACCGCCCGGCTGGAGCTACAACCCGTCCACCTGGGGGCAGCGCCTCCCCATCGTGGGGGCCGCGGTCGTCGGGGTCGCCATCGCCACCTACCTGGCGCTCTTCCAGCTGGGCGTGGTCCCCACCGTGTGGGAGCCGTTCTTCGGGAACGGGAGCCGCAAGGTGCTCACCTCCAAGCTCTCCCACGTCCTCCCCGTCCCGGACGCCGCGCTCGGCGCCCTGGGCTACCTGGCCGACGCCGTCACCGGCGCGATCGGCGGCACCGCCCGCTGGAAGACGATGCCCTGGATCGTGATCCTCTTCGGGGTGGCGGTGGGGCCGCTGGGGGTGGTGAGCATCGCCCTGGTCATGTCGCAGCCGCTGGTGGTGGGCGCATGGTGCACGCTCTGCCTGGCCTCGGCGGTGGTCTCGGTGGTGATGATCGGCCCGGCCATGGACGAGATGCTGGCCAGCATGCAGTACGTGCGGCGCGAGCGCGACCGGGGCCGCTCCACCTGGGACGTCTTCTGGCACGGGGAGCGGGACGCGGCGCCCGCCGGGGAGGGCTGACGATGTGGGCGCGCCTGGGGAGCACCGCGCTGGGGATCTGGCTGATGGCGGCCCCCGCCGTGCTCGGCTACTCGGGCGCGGCGGAGACCAGCGACCGCATCGCCGGGCCGGTGATCGCCACCTTCGCCATCGTCGCCATCAGCGAGGTCACCCGCCCCCTCCGGCGGGTGAACACCGTGGCCGGCGTCTGGCTGCTCCTGGCGCCCTGGCTGCTCGGCTTCCCCGCCGCCGCGGCGTGGAACAGCGTGGCCGTGGGGGTGCTGGTGATCGGCCTCTCGCTGGTGCGCGGTACGGTGGAGTCGCGCTTCGGCGGCGGGTGGCGGGTGCTCTGGACCGGGTACGGCGAGCGGGTGGGCGCCGGCTCGCCCCCGCCGGAGTGAGCCGGGCGCCCCCGCCCCTCAGCTCTCCCGCAGCCGCACCTCCACCTTCCCGTCGCGGACCCTCGCGTCGAACACGGACTGCGGGCGCGTGGAGGGGCCGTGCACCACCGTCCCGTCGCGCAGGTCGAACACCGACTGGTGCCACGGGCACTGCACGCGGTGGCCGTCGAAGTCGCCCTCCTCCAGCGGCCCGCCCGCGTGGCTGCACACCGCGCCGATCGCGTAGATCTCCAGCCCCTCCCGGTACAGCAGCACCCGCTTCCCGTCCAGCTCCGCGCAGCGCGGCGTCCCCTCCGGCAGCTCCGCGGCGTCCAGCACCGGCTTCCACTCGTCCGGCCCGGAGAAGCGCTCTGCGTGGTCCACGCCCACCTTGTGCGCGTACACCAGGTGGCCGCCCAGCCACGCCGCCGCCGAGGAGAGCGCGATCGCGCTCCCCGACAGCAGCAGGCCGCGCCTGCGCCTGCCGCGGCGGCGGTCGCGGAGGGAGAGCCCGTACAGCGCCACGCTGACCGCGTTCAGGGCGGCGTGCACGGTCGCCGTCGAGGCCGCCGGCTTCTGCACGGTGGAGAAGTCCGCCAGCCCCGTGACCGCGGTGGGGATGGCCGAGAGCGTCCCGATGGCCGCCAGCCGGTCCCCCGCCACCCGGGACGCCTCGTCGCCCTTGCGCAGCCCCATCAGGTCGAACATCCCCCCGAAGAGCCACGCGCCGATGGTGACGTCCGTGAGCATCGGGTGCAGCGGGTGCCCCAGCCAGGTGCCGTGCAGCAGGTCCGCCGCGTTCCGGGCGGGCTCGCCCCCGTCCAGGACGGCGCCGTGGACGGCGCGGGCCACGTTCGTCCCCAGCTCCTCGAGCGCGGGATTGTCCCCGACGTTCTTCTCGATGGCGTGCGCGAGCATGCTCCCCTCCGGGTCCGGGAAGTGATGAGGTCCGCCGGTGCGGCACGGCAGGTTTCGTTCCCGGAACACCCCTTGCGGCCCCGGCGGCGCGACCGGTCCACCATCGGCGGGAGGAGCGTGGCGTGAGCGAGGACGAGCGGGGGGACGAGCGGGGCGGAGGCGGAGCGCACGGGGGAATGGGGATGCGCGGCGTCACCCGCCCCATGGCCGAGCACGAGTCGCACCAGGAGCACGGGGGCGAGGGCGGGCAGGAGGGCGGGATGGACCGCGAGGCGATGCTCCGCCGGCACCACCGGCAGACGCTCTGGATCCCCTGGACGCTGGTGCTCCTGGGCTTCTGGCTGCTCGCGGCGCCCTTCACCTTCGGCTACCTCGACCCGGCGCAGTGGGTGGAGCCCAGCGGGGGCCGCGGCGTCTGGTTCGGCGACGCGCTGCACACGGAGCTGCGCGCCGCGCTGACGCTCTGGAGCGACGTCGTCGCGGGGGCGCTGCTGGTGGTCTTCGGCTGGCGCGCGCTGCGGCCGGGGCGCCCGGTCGCGTGGTGGATCTGCTGCTTCGTGGGGATCTGGCTCACCCTCGCGCCCATCGTCCTCTGGGCGCCCACCGCGGTCGCCTACCTGAACGACACCCTGGTCGGGGCGCTGGTGATCGCCCTGTCGGTGCTCGTCCCCGGGATGCCCAACATGATCCGCTACATGCGGATGGGCGGCGACACGCCCCCGGGGTGGAGCTACAACCCGTCCAGCTGGCCGCAGCGCTGGATCATGATCGCCACCGGCTTCGCCGGGTGGCTGGCGTCGCGCTACCTGGCGGCGTACCAGCTCGGCTACGCCGCGGAGGCGTGGGACCCCTTCTTCGGCGAGGGGACGCGGCGCGTGCTGGACTCCTCCATGTCGCACGCCTGGCCCGTCTCGGACGCGGCGCTGGGGACCTTCGCCTACACCTTCGAGTTCCTGATGGGGTGGATGGGCGCGCCCTCGCGCTGGCGCACCATGCCGTGGATGGTGACGTTCTTCGGGATCCTGGTGATCCCCCTGGGGCTGGTGCACGTGGCGCTGGTCGTCTCGCAGCCGGTGGTGGTGGGCGCCTGGTGCACCTTCTGCCTGCTGGCGGCCGCCATCATGGTTCCCATGATCCCGCTGGAGGTGGACGAGGTGATCGCCATGGGGCAGAACCTGGCGCACGCCCGCCGCCGCGGCGAGTCGGTGTGGCGGGCGTTCTGGAAGGGCGGGCCGGCGGAGGAGGCGGGGGAGGACCGGCGCACCCCGGAGCTGGCCGCGCTCCCGGAGCGCCCCGCCGAGGTGGTGGGGGCCTCGCTCTGGGGGATGAGCTTCCCCTGGACCCTGCTTGCGTCCACGGCGCTGGGGGTGTGGCTGATGTTCGCCCCCGCGGTGTTCGGCCTGGACGCCCGCGCGGCCGACCTGCACCACGTGGGAGGCGCGCTGGTGGTGGTGGTGAGCGTCGTCGCCATGGGCGAGCCGCTCCGTGCCCTGCGGCTGCTCGACCTGTTCCTGGGGCTGGGGATCGCGGCGGCCCCGTGGCTGGTGGAGGGGCTGGACGGGGCGGCGAGGGCCGCCACGCTCGGCGCGGGGCTGCTGGTGGCGGTGCTCTCGGTGCCGCGCGGGCCGAAGTGGGAACGGTACGGCGGGTGGGATCGGTTCGTGTTCTGAGACGGACCGCGCTCTCCGGCCCGCGGGTGGCCCCGCCGGGACATCCCGGCGGGGCCTCGCGTCGTCTCAGCTGCAGAAGTCTCCGCTCCCCTGCAGACACCCGAAGTTGTCCTGGTGCTCCTGGCTCACCGGCGTGCCGTCGTCCCGCGGCACCAGTACCAGGAAGGCGTCGCTGGTGATGGCCCCCTGCGTGGGATCCTCGTAGATGGAGCATACCACCCAGGGGAAGCCCTCGCTGCCGTCGTCGGCGCGCTTGATCAGCTTCAGGAACCCGTTCTGCAGGAGGTTGTCGATCTCGCTCGTGGTCCGGATGATCGGCGTGCCGTCGGCCCCGGTGCCGTTGCGCGCCTCGAGGTCCGCGAGCGCCTGCTTGCCCTTGGTGGTCTTAAAAGGCTGTTGAAAAAAGGCGCGCCGCCAGGGGCTGGGCAGTAGATTGGGCGCATCGCTCGGAGGCTCGTTCCCCCGGACCGGAGTCGACATGCTCGGACGCAACTCCTCGCAACCAGCCCTCTTCCAGATGGTGGACC
>DASYWD010000279.1 GCA_035936415.1 Longimicrobiaceae bacterium | reverse complement strand
GCGTCGCCGGGCACCACGGCGTACAGGTAGGTGAGGGTGTCGGTCATGCGGGGGAGAGGGCGCGCCAGGAGCGGGCGAAGCGGAGGAGGTCCGCCGCCCCACGCGGGCCGTGCCCGGCCCAGGCTGGCGCCGCGGCGAATTCCGGGATCCCGGGGACGGCCAGGAGCCGCGCCGCCTCGTCCGCGCGGCCGGGCGCGAGCTCGTCGCGCACGAGAAGGCGGTTGACGAGGAGCGCGCCGGGAGGGATCCCCAGCTCCCGCAGGCGCGACGTCAGCCGTTCCGTCTCGGGGACGCCGAGCGCCTCCGGGAGCGCGACCACGAGGAGCCAGGTGTGCGCCGGGTCCGTCAGCCGCGCGCGCTGGCCGCGCAGCGTCCGGGCGAAGCGGAGGACGCGCTCCGCGGTGTCGCCCAGGCCGACCACCTCGCGGTATCGGAGGAGAAGCCGGAGGAGCGCGTGCGACCAGTCGAGCGCCACGGCGGGCATCTCCAGGAGGCGCAGCAGGTGTCCGGTGGGGGCGGTGTCGAGCACCAGCGCATTGTATTCCCGCCCTTCCAGCAAGTCAATCACGTCTCCCAGCGCCATCGCCTCGTCCACGCCCGGGGGGGCGAGGTCCACCAGCCGCTCCATCACCGCCCGGTCCGCCGTGGCGGAGAGCCCGTCCCCGAGAAGCCCGGCGAACAACCGCTCCACCTGCTTCCGGTACCCGGCCCGGAACGCCTCCCACTCCGCCTCCGCGTCCACCTGCCGGAGCCTCACGCCCGGCGCGCCCGGCGCCGGAACCGGCTGCCTCCCCACCGGCGTGCCCCACACGTCCCCCAGCGACCCCGCCGGGTCGGTGCTCATCAGCAGCACCGGGGCTACCCCCTCCTCCGCCAGCCGCGCCGCCACCGCCGACGCCACGGTGGACTTTCCGACGCCCCCCTTCCCGCCCACCAGGTACAGGCGCCGGTCGGTGGGTACGAACCAGCCCTCAGGCCCCCACCCGGCTCGCTTTAGGCTCGCCACCCTCCCCCGATTCTGGGGGAGGGCTGGCCGGGACTCGGCACTGTCGTTCTCCCCCTTTCTCCCGCTTGCGGGGGAGAGGGGGTCGGGGGGAGAGGGGGCCTCTCCGAGCCGCGCGCCCACCCCCCGCAGCGCCTCCACCCCGTATGGATCCTCGTCCAGCAGCGGCAGCGGAACGACGGGGGTCCCCTCCGCCCCGCGCCCGAGATCGAGCGCGGAGAGCGGTTCCTCCAGCGTGACGCGGTTGACGACCAGGGCGGAGACGGCGATGCCGCGCTCGCGGAGCGCGTCCAGGTAGCGCCGGGTCTCGGCGAGGACGACGGGCTCCGGGGTGGCGACGAGGACGAAGCGGGTCCGGGAGGGGTCGGCGAGGCGGGCGGCGAGGCGCTCCACGTCGGAGCGGAGCGTGGCGAGGTCGCGGGCGGCGGCGTCGGGGCGGTAGGCGCCCGCCAGGGCGAGCGCCACCGCCTCCTGCCGGGCCTCCATGGCCTCCAGCGCGGCGATCCAGTCGCCGGCCAGGCGGGGGAGGTCGAGGAGGCGGAGGGTGTGTCCGGTGGGCGCGGTGTCGACCACCACGCGCAGGTGGGGCTCGGCCTCGGACAGCTCCGCCAGGCGGAGCACGGCGGCCAGCTCGTCCATCCCGGGAACGGCCAGCTCCAGGAAGCCGCCGACGTCCTCCCGCTCCAGGTAGGTCCCGCGCTCCACCAGCGCGAGCAGCGCGTCGCGGTGCCGCTCCAGGAAGCGGGCGCGCTCCCGCCCCGCGT
>DASYWD010000278.1 GCA_035936415.1 Longimicrobiaceae bacterium | reverse complement strand
CGCTGGAGGTGAAGGCCGGGGCGGGGAGGCCGGAGAGCGGGCTCCCGCTCCCGTCCACCGGCACCCCGGAGAGCTGCACCGTCCCGCCCACCGGGAGCGAGGCGGCCGGCGGGTCGATGCGGAGCGCCGCGAAGGCGGGCGTCTCGGCCGGCGTGGTGACGGCGGCGCCCCCGCCCCCGCACCCGGCCGCCGCAAGGGCGAGGCAGGCGAGCAGGAGGGGTGCTGCGCGTCCGTCGGCGAATCGTTCACCTGGAATCATCATGTCGCTTCCGGAACGGGGGTGGCACAGGGATCGCGCGGGAGACGCGGCTCCGGGGGAGCGGCTCGCCCGCGACCCTCCGGAAAGGCAACACGAGGGCCGGGCCGGCATTTCGGTTGTTTTCGCCGTAAGGGGCTGCGAATGCGCGGTTTAGAAGCGGGCTGGATCGGGCCGCGGTCTGGCGGCGGCGGGCGGGGGTGTCTCGCAACGGGACATCCTGTCGTGCACCGGGACAGGCGGGCGGGGGAGGGGTGATGTCCGAGACACGCGTGGGGATCTCCGGGTGGACGTACCCGGGGTGGCGCGGGATCTTCTACCCGGAGGGGCTCGCCCAGCGACGGGAGCTGGAGTACGCGTCCCGGCGGATGAGCTCCGTGGAGATCAACGGCTCGTTCTACTCCCTGCAGAAGCCGTCCAGCTACCGGAAGTGGCGCGACGAGACGCCGCCGCGCTTCGTCTTCGCCGTAAAGGGCGGGCGCTTCATCACGCACATGAAGAAGCTGCGCGAGATCGAGGAGCCGCTCGCCAACTTCTTCGCCTCGGGGGTGCTGCGGCTGGGGGAGAAGCTGGGGCCCATCCTCTGGCAGTTCCCGGCACAGTTCGGGTTCTACGAGGAGCGCTTCGAGCGATTCCTGGAGCTCCTCCCCAAGACCACGGAGCAGGCCGCCGAGCTGGCGAAGCGCCACGGGCCCAAGCTGGAGGGGCGCGCCTGGACGCGGGCGGACCACCCGCAGCCGCTGCGGCATGCCTTCGAGATGCGCCACCCGGCCTTCTTCTCGCCGGAGTTCGTCGGGCTGCTGCGGCGGCACAACGCGGCGCTGGTCTTCGCGGACACCGCGCAGCGCTGGCCGTACGCGGAGGACCTGACCGCCGACTTCGTGTACGTGCGGCTGCACGGGGCCGAGCACCTGTACGCCAGCGGGTACACCGATCCGCAGCTCGACTGGTGGGCAGAGCGGATCCGCGCCTGGCGCGCGGGGGGCGAGCCGCCCGACGCCCCGCGCGCCTCCCCCGAGCCGGCGCCCGCGGCGGCGGAGCGCGACGTGTACGTGTACTTCGACAACGACGCCAAGGTGCAGGCCCCGTTCGACGCCATACGCCTGGCCGAGCGGCTGCGCGCCTGACGCCGCGCCCCTTTCCACCCTCCACCCTCCCCGCGACATGGAAGCACGCTCCGCCCTGCTCCTGGGGGCCACCGGCCTGGTCGGCGGGCACCTCCTCGACCTCCTCCTGGAGGACCCCGCGTACGGGAGCGTCACCACGCTCGGCCGCCGCCCCGTGCCGCGGGAGCACCCCAGGCTGCGGCAGGAGACGGTGGACTTCGCCCGCCTGCGCGACTTCGCGGAGCGGATCCGGGCACAGGACGTGTTCTGCTCTCTCGGGACCACGATCCGCGCCGCAGGCTCGCGCGAGGCGTTCCGCCGCGTGGACCTGGACTACCCCCGCGCGGTCGCGGAGGCCGCCGCGCGCAACGGCGCGGAGCGCTTCCTCCTGGTCTCCGCCCTGGGGGCGGACACCGGCTCCTCCCTCTTCTACAACCGGGTGAAGGGCGAGGCGGAGGAGGCGGTCCGCACCCTCCCCTTCCAGGAGGTGGTGATCCTGCGCCCCGCCCTCCTCCTGGGTGAGCGCGGCGAGCACCGGCCGGGCGAGGAGCTTGCGCAGAGGCTCATGCCGAAGCTTTCCCGCTTCCTGGTGGGACCGCTGCGGAAGTACCGGCCCGTGGAGGCTCGCGCCGTGGCGGCGGCGATGGTGCGCCTGGCGAAGGCCGGCGGACGCGGGGTGCGGGTGGTGGAGTCGGACGCGATCCAGGCGCTGGGTGGCGAGATCCTTGCGCGGGAAGAAAGATGGACGTAGAATGTTGGACGTAACCTCAGCGGAGCCTGCGAATGGACGATCCGAAGCCGAAGGGACGTACGCGGAAGGTGCGGGAAGCCCTCTCCGTCCCCGGTGAGGGTGAGGTGGTGTCGGCGGCGGACTTCAAGACGCGCTGCCTCCAGCTCATGGACCGGGTGCAGCAGGAGCGGACGGAGGTGGTGGTGACCCGCTACGGCCGCCCCGTCGCGAAGCTGGTCCCCTACGAGCCGGCGGAGTCGGTCTCCCCGTTCGGCGCGCTGCGCGGGACCGTCACCTATCACGGCGACGTCGTCGCACCCGTGGACGAGGCCTGGGAGGCGGATGCCTGACCTCCCCGGGCGCATCCTCCTGGACACGCACGTCTGGATCTGGGTGGTCACGGGGGAGACGGACCGCATGGCGCCGCCGGCCGTGGAGGAGATCCGGCGGGGCGCGCAGCGCGGCCGGCTCCTGGTGTCCGCCATCTCGGTGTGGGAGGTGGCGATGCTCCAGGCGAAGGGGCGGATCGGGCTGGCGCTGGAGCTGGAGGAGTGGGTGCGGCGGGGGCTGGCCGCGCCGGGGGTGCGGCTGGCGGAGCTGTCGCCGGAGGTGCTGGTGGAGAGCACCCGCCTCCCCGGCCCGGCGCACGGCGACCCGGCTGACCGGATGCTGATCGCCACTGCGCGCCGCGCGGGGGCCGCGCTCGCCACGCGCGACGGGACCATCCTGGAGTACGCGCGCGGGGGGCACCTGGCCGTCCTGGACGTGACGCCCTGAGCAGCCACGCCGCGCAACTCCGCCCGCACCCCGCCCGTAGTGGCGTCGTACCTCGACGCGAACCTTCTTCCGCACCGCCGATGACCTCCTCGCCCGAGCGCTCCGCCCCCGCCCCCGACGGAGGCATTGAAGCGCGCCTCTTCGCCTCGGAGCTGCGGCCCGACTCCAGCCTGCTGACCTACTACGCCCTGGGCTCGCTCCTGGCGGGCCCCTTCTTCTGGATCCCGCTGATCCCGCTCTACTTCCGCTACGACACCATGCGCTACCGCTTCGACGCCGAGGGCGTGACGATGCGGTGGGGGATCCTCTTCCGGCGGGAGATCAGCCTGACCTACGCGCGGATCCAGGACATCCACCTCTCCAGCAACGTGGTGGAGCGCTGGCTGGGGCTCGCGCGCATCCAGGTGCAGACGGCGAGCGGGAGCGCCACCGCGGAGATGACCATCGAGGGCTTCCGCGACTTCGAGGCGGTGCGCGACTTCCTCTACGCGCGCATGCGCGGAGCCCGCGAGTCCGGGTCCCGCCCCGAGGCGGTGGCCGGGCCCGCCGGGGGGCACGCGCTCCCCGCCGCCCCCGCGGCGCTGGACGAGGTGGCGATGTCGCTGCGGGAGGT
>DASYWD010000277.1 GCA_035936415.1 Longimicrobiaceae bacterium | reverse complement strand
CTCCCGGCCATGGTCCCGGGGATCGGCCCGGCGCTGGCGGCGCTGGGGATGGTGGCGGACTGGCGCTACGTGGCCGAGCAGCAGCGCGACCTGGTGCTGGAGGTCGCGGCGCTCATGGGCGTGCCGCTGGAACACCCCACGGAGCAGGTGCGCAGCCTGTTCGTGGCCTCCATGGCGACGGCGTTCGGCGCGGTGCGGGTGGGGGAGGCGGCGGTGGACGCGGCCGCGCGGCAGGTGGTGCGGCGGAGCCTGGCGCGGGTCGTCCCGGGCGTGGGCGCGGTGGTGGCGGGCTCCCTGAACTACATGGGCACGCTGGCGCTGGGACGCGCCGCCATCCGCCGCTTCGCCGCGGAGGCCGGGATCCCGGTGCGGGGGATCGTCCCCGAGGCGGTGCACCCCGCCCTCCCCCGCCTCCGCCAGGCGGTGGTGGGCTCCGTGCGGACCGCCCCCCTGGGCGACGGCGGGCCGCCCGTGTTCACCCGCGAGCAGCGGGAGATCCTGGAGGGACTCTCCGCCGCCGAGCGCGAGGAGCTGCTGGACCTGGCGGTGGTGAGCGCCGCGGCCGAGGGCGGGATGTCGGAGGAGGAGGAGCGGGTGGTGGAGGAGATCGCCGCCTGCCTGGGCTTCAGCGCCGAGCAGCTGGTGGCCGCTCGCCACGAGGCCGAAGAGGAGATGGGGGCCTACGTCTCGCGCGTGCGCCGCCTCCTGGGCGCCGCCCGCCGCGGCGGCTCCGACGCCGCCGCGAGGGTGTGGCGCCGCGCGAGCGGGATGGCCCGGCGGGGCTGGCGACGGAACGAGGAAGAGTAGTGCCGAAGCCCTCCCCGAGCCGGGAGGGCTTCCCGTTTCCGGTGCAGCGGCTCGACCCCGCGGTTTCCCACCCGCAGCAGGCATCTACCTAACTCCGTTTTCCATCACGAGATAGCTTTTTCCCGCCACGCGAAAGCCCAGGCGGGGCCTGGGCAGGCACGCGAAATGCATCGCGGTTGTCTGAAAACGTACGTCCCCAAAACGGCGTTATTGCGCTCTCCTGCCGCGCGCATTATATCAGGAGAACGGCCCCACAATGCTTGCGACCGCGGCGACTCCGCCCCGACATACCGGGGCGTGTCCGGCGGTGCGCCGTGACCCGGCGGCGCCCGTCATCTCTTCCACCGCAGGAGGGATCTCCATGCGCAGCATCCGCTCCCTGGCCGCCGCCCTGGCCGCCCTGTCGCTCCTCGCTGCCTGTAGCGACCAGCCGACGTCCCCGCCCAGCACCCCCCCGCCGAGCGCGCCCGCCGCGACCTCGCAGCTCGACGCCGTGTTCGAACAGGCCGGCCGCGACTTCAACGTCCCCGCCTCGCTCCTCAAGGCCGTGGGCTACGTGGAGACCGGCTGGGAGATGGTGAAGGGCGAGGAGGAGTTCCCCGGTCAGGAGGCCGCGTTCGGGATCATGGCGCTCCGTGGTGAGCGTCTCACCCGGGGCGCGGCGCTGGCGAACGTGTCGGAAGCCGCGGTGAAGAGCAGCCCGGAGGCCAACATCCGCGCGGCGGCGGCCCTGCTGGGCGCGTACGCGGAGGAGATGAAGCTGAACCGCGCCGACGTGGCGGCCTGGGCGCCCGCCGTGGCCCGCTACAGCGGGATCGAGAGCAGCGAGGGACAGGCCATCTACGTGCACTACGACGTGTACAACACCCTGCAGAAGGGGGTGGTGGGGAAGAACTTCGCGGGGAAGCTGCTGGCCTCGCTGATGCCCACGCATGTCGCCGCCGACTTCCCCCGGCCGAAGGTGCAGGCCTCCGCCCAGGCGTGCGCCCCCGACTACTGCGTCGCGGGCACGGTGTGGCGCCCGTCCCCCAACTACAACGCCCGGCCGACGGGGGACATCGGCAAGGTGCACATGGTGATCATCCACACCTGCGAGGGCTCGTACACCTCGTGCTGGAGCTGGCTGACCAACTCCTCGGCCCAGGCCAGCGCGCACTACGTGGTGCGGGAGGATGGCGCCGAGATCTCGCAGCTCGTGCGTGAGGCGGACCGCGCGTGGCACATTGCCGCCACCTACGACTGCTCGCTGAACAGCAGCCACGAGTGCTGGCGCAACGGCTACTCCAGCAACCACTTCACCGTCGGCATCGAGCACGGGGGCTACGCCTCGCAGAGCTCCTTCCCCGTCGCGCAGGTCGACGCCTCGGCCAAGCTGTCCTGCGACATCAGCAAGGCGTACGCGATCCCCCGCGACCGCTACCACTACGTGGCGCACGGCCAGCTCCAGCCGTACAACCGGACCGATCCCGGCCCGAACTGGCCGTGGTCCGACTACATGAACCGGATCAACTCGCACTGCGGGACCAGCTCCACGAGCATCATCGTGGACAGCAACAACAACAACAACAACACCTCCGTGGCGAAGTACGAGGTGTCGGCCAACTGGGCCGTCGGGAGCAGCGCCGGGTACTACGGGACCGGGTACAACTACGCGAGCACGCAGGCGATCAGCGACCCGGCCACCTTCTGGTTCTACCTGCCGGCCGCTGCGACGAAGACGATCGACGCCTGGTGGGTGGCCGGGACCAACCGCTCCACCACGGCGCCCTACATCGCCTGGAACGCGAGCGGGACCAAGCTGGGCACCGTGCAGGTGAACCAGCAGATCAACGGCGGGAAGTGGAACGCC
>DASYWD010000276.1 GCA_035936415.1 Longimicrobiaceae bacterium | reverse complement strand
CCGCCGGGACCACCCCGAGCAGCAGGCACGCCGCGACCCCCGCCAGGACGACGTGCGTCCTGGCGGCGCCGCTGCGGCCCGCGCCCGTGGTTGCGAAGGGGAAGCGCATCGTCCGGACCTACCTGACCCGCACGCGGATCCAGAAGAACCGGCTCTCGCCCGCCGCCAGCGAGGGCAGCGCCGCCGTCACCGTGCCCGACGACTCGGAGATGGTCCACCCCGCGGCGTCGCCCGCGGCGGACTGGTAGGCCACCTGCGCCGGGAGCGGGTCGCTGACGCTGACGCTGCTCGCCGCAGAGGCGCCGGTGTTGGTCACCGTGATCCGGTACTGGATGAACTCGCCCGGGAGGACCGTCGCCGCGCCGGTGACCGCATCCGTCTGGTTGTCGCGGAACGCCTCCTTGGTCATGGAGATCGCCGCGCGGATCACGGTGACGGTGTAGCTGCCGCTGTCCGTGGTCCCCGGGTCCGTGCTGGAGGTCGCGGTGAGCTGCAGCCCCGCCGTTGCGCCGGCCGCGGCGCCGCTGGCGACGGTGTAGACCACGTCCACCGTCTGCGTGGCGCCCGCGCCCACCGTCACCGATCCGGCCGCGCCCGCGGTGCCGTTCACCGAGACGATGCTTAGCACCGCCCCGTTGGAGGTGGAGGCCGCCAGGTCGAAGGTCCCCGCCACGCCGCCCGGGTTGGTGAGCGTGAAGGTTGCGGTGTACTGCGCGCTGCTCCCCGGGAGGCGGCTCACCGTGCCGCCGTCCGGCGTCACCGAGATCCCGGCGATCGCGATGGGCGACAGGCTGATGGTGGACGCGTCGCTGGTGGCCGGGGTCCGGGTCGAGGTGGCGGTCAGCGTGAGCGGGATCGTCTGCCCCGCCTGCCCGGATGCCACGCTGTAGACCACCGTCACCTGGACGCTCCCGCCGGCGGCGAGCGGCGCCGCCGCGAGCGCGGCGTTCAGCTCGGCCAGGGTGGCGTAGGTCGTCGACCCGATCTTGTAGCCGTTCACGCTGGAGCCGGCGCCGGCCGTGGTGCTGATGCTCACCGGGTCGGTGCCGTTGCCGATGTTGGCGATGGTGTAGGTGGCCTCGTTGGCGCTGCTCGGGCTGAGCGGGGTGGCCGCCGCGTCGGAGGTCACGTCCAGGCCGGCCACGAAGCCGACGGTGACGCTCACGCTGGCGGTGGCCGGCGTGTAGGTGTTGCCGTTGGCGTCCGTCCAGGTGGCCGTCGCCGTGTTGGTGATGACGGTGTTCTCGGGGGTGGGGCTCTGGGCCAGGGCGGGCGATGCCGCCAGCGGCGCCAGGAGCAGGCCGGCGAGCGCGAGCCTGCGGAGGGTCAGTCTCATCTCTGGGTGTCCGGTGGTGACTGGGAGAGGGGAGTGAGGGATCAGCGTGCGCCGGGCGTCGTCCCGGCCCCGGCGGGCGCGGCGAGACGGGCGTCGAGCTCCGCGGTGACGGTGGCTCCGGGAGCCACCCATCCGTCCACGGTCCAGCGGACGTGCGTGTACCGCTCGGGGGCGATGGGGCGGCGGACCCGCCGCCCCTCGACCACGACCTCCTCCATCGGCTGGGCCGAGAAGGTCTCGCCGCCGTCGGCCGAGTACTCCGCGCGGGCATCGTCCCGGCTCGACCGGACCGACCCCGCGACGAAGCGGAAGCCCTCCGGGAGCGGGTTGGCCAGGTTCACCCCGCGCACCGGCTTCCCGGCCGTGTTGGTGAAGGCCAGGCGGAAGCGGAGCACGTCGCCCGGGAGGACGCGCTCGTCCTTGCGGGGGGCGCCGCGCGCCGCCTCCGCGGCGAGGGTGCGGTTGGTGGCCGTCGCCACCAGCGGGGAGGGCTCGGGCGCCTGCTGGGCGTGCGCGGGAACCGCGCAGAGCGCCAGCGCCAGCGGGAGCCAGCGGGTCCAGTGTGTGCTCATCGTCTCCAGGGGGGTGCGGGAAGGGGGGGCGGCGCCCCCGGGGTTCATCGGATGCGGGCCACGAAGCGGAAGGACCCGGCGGAGAGCGCCGGATCGGCAGGGAGCGTCCCCGCCAGCGTCCACCGGATGCGCTGGACGCAGGCGTCGTAGCCGGCCGGGGCGCTGCACTCCCCGGAGGCGGGGACGTAGCTCCAGCTCGCCCCGCCGTCGGCGGAGAAGGCCACGGTCGCGGAGACGCCGGCCGGAAGCGTCTCCTGCAGGCTCCCCAGCTTGAAGAGGAGCTGCGCGGGGAGGAGGTCGGTGACCACCACGCCGCTGGCGTCCGCCTCGCCGCCGTTGCCGAACTGCAGCGTGTACGTCAGGTCCGTCCCGGGCGGCGAGCTGGCCGAGGGGAGCACGCTCCGGGCGAGCGTCAGCGCCGGGAGCACCCGCCGCAGCTCCGCCCACCCCTCCGCCTGCACGGCCGGCCGGGCGACGGAGCGGGCGCGCAGGTGGAGCACGTCGTCGGCGAGCGGCCCCGCGGCGACCGTGTACCACACCGTGAAGTCCCCGGAGCCGCCGGCGGCCAGCGAGACGCGGGCGCTGTCCGGCCGCGCGCCGGTGGCGATCCCCGGCCCGGTCAGCGAGTCCACGGTGGCCCACGTGCCCGCCGCCCCCGCGAGGCGGACCGCGAGGTCGAACGTCTCGGCCACGCTGGAGGTGTTGGTGACGGTGAAGGGCCGGGCGTAGGCCGTCCCCGCCAGCCGGCGCTCGGCCGAGGGGAGCCCCTGCGGCGACACCGCCACCCCGTAGGATGCCACGGTCACCGTGGCGGTGGCGGTCCCCAGGTGGGTGAGCCCCGCCCAGGCCGCCGCCGAGTTCACGTACTGCCCCGGCGTGGCGGCGACGTCGGCCGTGTAGACCAGCGTGAGGGTCCCCCCGGCGGGGAGGGTGTACGGCCCGCGCCACGTGAGCGTCCCGGCGGACGGAGCCGTCGGCGCCCAGCCGGAGCTCGCCGCGCTCACGCCGCTCCCGGCCACGGTCCCCGTGTAGGTCACCCCCTGCGGGAGGGCGTCGACGAGCGAGTCGACCTCCGCGGTGAAGGGGGACGGGTTGGAGACCGTGACCGTGTAGGTCACCGAGCCGCCGCCGTCCAGGACCGCGGGGGAGACGCTCTTGGAGACCGTGAACGGGTTGCTCGCCCCCGGGAGCGTCGGGCCCACGAAGGTCTCGTAGTTGGACGAGTACTTGAGCTGCGTCCCGCTGAGCTGGTTGGAGTACGGGCGGGCGCTGGAGGCCACCCCCGCGCAGAGGTACTTGAAGTAGTAGCGGATGGTGGCCTGCTGTCCGTTCCCGGTCTGCTTCGCTGAGGCGGTGAAGTACTGCCGGTTGGCGGCCCCGGCCGGGATGGCGAGGATGTTGGAGGAGGTGACCAGCGAGCCGACCATCTGGAAGCATCCCGCGCTGAACGAGGTGTTCCCCACCGGCTGCAGGTCGTAGGTGGTCCCCACGTCCGCTCCGCCGAAGTCGTACGTGACGTCCAGGGGGATCGTCTGCCCCACCACCGCTCCCGGCCCCAGGAGGCCGCTCACCAGCACCCCGCCCGCCTGCGCGCTGATCATGCTCCGGGTGGTGACCGTGCCGGAGCCCGTGGCGGCCCCCGCCGAGGCGTCCGTGACGGAGGCCGTGAGCGTCGCGGAGACCCCGAACGAGCAGGGGTAGGTCACGAGCCAGTAGACGTTCCGCTGCGCTCCGGGGGCCAGGGCGCCGACGTACTGGGTGGCCGCCTGGCCTCCGGCGAGCGTGATCCCGCCCGCGAAGCCGCCGAGGGTGGCCCGCAGGTCGGTCTGGGGGGCCCCGGAGGTGTTGGTCACCCGGAAGGCCACGTAGGTGGCCTGCGGCCCGGTGCACGGCCGGTTGCTGTCGAGCGTCAGGTCCGGCGCGCTGACCATCGCGACCGACACCGCGGGCGGCGCCGGAGCACCCGGCTCTGCGGCGGGCATGCCGCGGCCCGCGGGCATGCCGTGCGCGCCGTTTGCGGCGCACAGGGACAGTGCCAGCGCCACCCAGGCCGCGAAGGTGCGGGGTGCGCGAGCGGACATCCGCGTCCGGAATCTGGATTGTGGAGGGGTGCGTCGGACCAGCCTACGACGACCGGGCGGGAAGACCGTGGTTCGGTAGGAGTGCCGGCAGCTTGCGGGGTGTATGATACCTGTACGGTGAGTCCAGGTCCACGATTTCGGCAACTCGTTGCACCGCAACCGGGTAGCGAGAACCGCCACGTCCGGCCCCGCAGCTCCGTTCCCGAATGGGAACAAACCTGCCGATCGCCGGTCCCGGTGGCGCCCGGGAACGACAACGCGCCGTCCGGGGACTCCCCGGGCGGCGCGTCGCGGATCGCATCTATGCCTTCACGGCCGCCGCGCGGCCGGTCTTCAGGGACGACGCCCGGCTCCTCCCTCGGGGAGGGCCGGGAGGCGCGGTCAGGACCGCGCCGACACGGCGGTGTTCTCCGCGGCCGGCGCGCGCGGGCTGGAGACCACGACGGCGTCCAGCTCGCAGGGGCGGCTGGCGTCGCCGCAGAGGAGGGCCGGGACCGCCTGGGCGGTGCGCGGCGCGGGAGCGACCTTGTCCGCCGGACGGTCCGCGCAGGCGGAGAGGGCGAGACCGGCGGCCAGGGCTGCGATGTAGGTTACGGTGCGGGACATGGCTTCCTCTTTCGGATCGGGTGGTGTGCTGCCTTCGTGAGGCACTACGTCGCTCTCACCCGGTTGGATTCAGCAAAACGCCGAAAGGTTGTCACGGGGCGGCGCCGTTTCGCTCCCGCGATGCGCAGACACGGCGCCGGTTTCACGCAATGTCCCTACGTCGCAAACAGATACAAGAATTCAAAGAAACAAATGGAGTAAAAAAGAGGGGGCGCCGCGCGAGCGGCGCCCCCTCCCGTCCGTTCGAACCGCCCGACCGTCAGCCGATGCTGCGGATCACCCGCCGCGCCGCCGCGATCAGGCGCTCCGCTTCCGCCGCGGAGAGGCGGCCGGAGCCTCGCAGCGCCTCCACCTGGTTGATGAACGCCCCCAGCTGGTTCGCGGCCGCGACCGGGTCCCGATCGGCCGAGGCGCGGGCGGCGTCGAGCGTCGCGTTCAGCGCCGCGCCCTCACCCCGGGTGAGGTCACCGGCCGCCACGAGCCCGTCCACCGACGCCATGATTCGCTGGACCGCCTGGGCGGGAGTCTGCACCGTCACGCTGGCCGTGCGGGTGCTGGCGTCGCCGTCGTCGTCCGTCACCGTTACGGTCACGGTGTAGGTGCCCGCCGCGGAGTAGGCGTGAGAGAGCGAGAACGCCTTGCCGGAGAGCGCCAGCGGCCGGGCGCCCGACCCGTCCCCGTAGTCGACGGTCGCCGTCCAGGTGTCGGCGCCCGGGTCCGCGAATGTCCCGGCCGAGGTGAAGGTCTCGCCGCGGATTACGGTCCCCCCGGAGAAGGCCGCCACCGTCGGCGCCACGTTGACCACCATCACCGAGGTGGTCGCGGTGCTGCTCGCGCCGTACGGGTCGCTCACCGTCACCTTGACGACGTAGTTGCCGTTGTCGGCGTAGCTGTGCGTGGGTGCCACGCCGGTCCCGGTGCTCCCGTCGCCGAAGTCCCACGCGTAGGTGAGCGCGTCGCCGTCCGGGTCCGTGGAGGCGCCGGCGTCGAAGCTCACCGGGGAGCCCTCCACGCCGGTGTACGGCCCGTCCACGCGGGCGGTGGGGAAGCGGGTCCCGCTCTCCACGATCCGCTCGATCGCGTCCGGGAGCCGGTCCAGGAGGTCGTAGCCGACGCGCGCCTCGATGTCGTCCACCGTGGTCTTGAACGTCTCCCACGGGGTGTTGCGGATGGTGCGGGCGGCCGCGGTGTCGTTGGGCATCCGCACCGCGACCACCTCCAGGTCGGCGAGCGACTTCACGTCGGCGAGCCCCTTACCGCCGGCCACGAAGACCACCACCTTCCAGGTGAACTCCGGGACCTGCACCTTCCCCTCGCCCTTGAGCGTCTGCGGGTTCGCGGAGTACTCGCCCCCCGCGACCACGTAGGCCTCCTTCCCCTGCCTTCGCACCACGTCGTTCGTGTAGTTCTCGAACGCCCCCCAGGGACCCTGGTTGTTGTTGGCGGCCTGCGGGAGGATGTTGGTCAGCAGGAAGGTGGCCGCGTTCTCCTGCTCCGTGGTGGTCCGGGTGAAGGACTGCACCATGTGCCCGCGGTCGTACCCGCCGTTCCGGTAGTCGAAGTCCACCACCTTGTAGAAGGCGTCGGGGAGGCTCTGGTCGGCCGTGAAGCAGTTGCAGCGGTCCTCCGGCCCGAAGTGCGTGGCGTTGATGTTCCAGCTCACCCAGTTGGGCCCGCCGCGGACGGTGCTGTACGAGAGCGCGAACTGCGGCTTCCGCATCAGGTGGTCGTCGCCCGGGGTGCCGTCCGTGGGGATCCCGAACTCCAGGTGGTTCCGGTAGACGGCCGGCGTGGGCGCGTCGGCCGCGATCACCGAGAAGCCGGCGCTGCCGGACACCCCGTTGGGTGCGGTGGCGCGGATGGTCACGGTCCCCACGGAGACGCCGGTGATGTAGCCCAGCTCGTCCACCCTCGCGACCGACGGGTCGGAGCTCGTCCAGGTGTAGGCCGGCGGCGGGGAGATGATGGTGCCGAAGGCGTCGCGCGCGGTGGGGAAGGCGGGCTTGGTATAGCCGGCCGGCACCTGCGCCGGGGCGTTGATGCTCAGGAAGATGCTCGCCACCTCTCCCGGAGGGGGCAGCGGCGCGTTGTTGTCGCTCCCCGGGGTTCCCCGGTCCCCCGCTCCGAAGACCACCAGCGAGGTGCTCCACCTGTCCCCGTCCACGCTGGTGTTGTCGGAATCGGGGTCCAGCAGCGCGCGGGAGGCGCCCCGCGGGGCGGTAGTGTTCCAGGCCACGGAGTCCACCTGGGCCCCCGTCACGTCGCGCAGCACCAGCCAGTCGACGCTGTTCGCCAGGTTGAGGGTGGCGTCGCCCGTATGGTAGACATAGTCGGCCGCTACCCCGCCGTTGACGGAGGTGTCGCCATTGCGGGCGAGCACCGCGTAGCCGCCGGCCGGCACCACCACGCTGGCGTTGATGGTGTGGGGCGCGTCGTTGCGGGAGAGGATCTGCCAGCCCTGCAGGTTCACCGGGGACGCGCTGCGGTTGTAGACCTCGAACCACTCACCCACCGAGTCAAGCACCGCGTTGGGGTCCGCCAGCACCTCGTTGATGACGAGGTCCCCCACCACCGGGGTCGACGGCGGAGGCAGCGGCGTGTCCGAGGACGCGCAGGTGGTCCTCCGGCTGCTGCTGTTGCGCGGCTCCGGGGCGCCCACGCTGAAGTCGGCCGACAGCTTCTGGGTGTACGAGCAGCCGTCGCCGTTGCGGAGCGCGGCCGTCGTGTTGCTCAGCGAGCCGGTGGTGCCGAACCCGCAGTCCGTCGCGGTGGTGCCGAAGCTCACATGGTCCACCACGGACGGTCCCGACGGGCACGTTCCCGCGGGGAGCGCGCCGGGGCTCCGCACCAGCGCGACCTTGCCGTTGGTGGCGCTCATCGCGATGCCGCCGGTCGCGTCCGGGGTCGGCAGGCTCACGCTCCCCCCGGCACCCGCTCCCTGCTGCACCAGGTAGTACCCTCCCGGATGGATCGTGTCCGACAGGGCGGTGAACTGCCACGAGGTGCCGCTCGCGGAGGCGTACTGGACGCTCCAGCCCTCCAGGCTCACCGGCTCCGTGCCCGGGTTGAAGAGCTCGATGAAGTCGTTCCTGAGCGTCGCGCCGGAGTTGCCGCCTCCGCCGTAGATCTGGCTGATCACGACCTGGGGGCGCTGCACCGTCGCCGTCGACAGCAGCGCCGCGTCGCGAGACTCCGGGCCGACCGGGCTCACGTCGGTACAGGAGATGAGCGCCAGGACAAGCGAGAAGGCACCGGCAACGCCGATGGAGCGTGTGCGCATGAATCGCCTCTGTGCAGGATGGATCGTCCGATCCCGCCGGACGGCGGGATGCGCGGGAGGAACTGCTTCAGGTGTCGAAGAATTTCCAGCCCAACAAGTTAATCCAGAATTAGGTGCCCAACAACAGGGAGCATGTCTCCGGCCGAAATCGAAGGGAGTCCGCTCAGGTCTCGACCGCGAGGGTCCGGTATCCGGCCAGGTTCCCCCGCCCGTCCCGCCCCACGACGTAGCAGCGCACCTGCACCTCGCCGACGCGGAAAACGCGCACGCCGTCCAGCCTTTCCAGGAGCAGCGCCTTCAGCCGCTCGTAGCGCGGGCGGATCCGCTGCGCCTCGGTGTCGTACGGGTCGCTGGTCTCCAGGTGGTGGGCGAGGAAGCGGTCCAGGGATACCTCCCCGACCGGCTCGACGGGGGCGGCGGCCACGCGCGCCGCGAACGCCTCCGGGGTCACCGGCCCGGCGTCGCCCCACGGGAGGGCGAAGACCTCGAAGGGGTGGTCGCCCTCGCTGCTGTAGACCAGCCCCTCGGCGGCCTGCTCCAGCTCCCGGCGGAGCGCGGGGTCCAGCACGGCAGACGGCTCGTTGGCGGGTTCCATGGGACCTCGCACGCGGTGAGATGACGGAGGCGGACGCGACCAAGCTACCGGCGCGGACGCGCCGCGCAAGCCGCGGGTCCGTCCCCGACCCTCAGCGCGCCGGGTAGCGGGCCAGGAGCCAGACGGCCACGCGCTCCGTGATCACCAGCATCGCCGTGATCCCCACCGACATCCCGAAGAGGACCAGGTTGCTGACGCCTCCCGCCCGCAGCGCGAAGCTCATGGCGGTGGCGACCGCCGGGGGGTGCACCACGTCCAGGAGGATCATCAGGAAGATGGTGGCCACCATCGCTCCGCCGGCCCCCAGGTAGCCCGACCCGATCACGACGTACGCGGTCCACCCGATCCCCGCGGCCATGAGCTGGGAGACGGTGAGCGTCCGGACCGAGTTGGTGCCGTGCTGCGGGTCCAGGTAGATGAGGAAGGCGCTGGAGGCCAGCGACGCGAAGAGGAGGCGCTGCTCGCTCAGAACCTCCACGAACCCGAGCACCGCCAGAACCGTGAGGGTGGGAAGGAGGGCCAGCATCAGCTCCCCCTTCAGGGTCAGCCGGCGGCGGAGCTTTCGGCTCGCTCTCCCGCTCGGCTCCAGGCTCGCCATCTCGTTCGTCATCCAGGCACCCGTCCGCGGTCCGTGCGGGGACACGCTCCTGGAGCGGCCCGTCGGTCGCGGCCCGCACCGCGTAAGAAACGTGCCGCGGGCGATCTCCTCCACCCGCGCCCTGAAACCCGCCGGCCGCGCCGCGCGTAGTACCCCGGGACGCGGGCGCCGCACGGTCCGCCGTCCACCGAACCTACGGACACGCAGGAGGAACCCTCGATGAAGAACCCCGGCACGGCTGCCGTTCTGAGCTTTCTGATCCCCGGCCTCGGGCAGGTCTACAACGGGACGATCTGGCGGGCCCTCTTCTGGCTGATCATCACCCCGGGCCTGTGGATCGGCACCGGCGGGCTGCTGGGCTGGGTGTGCCACGTCATCTCGGCCTGGACGGCGCACTCCTACGCCCGCGACCACGCGTACGACTGAGCGGACCCCGGTCCGCTCCGGGTGTCCGCCGCCGCTCCCCGGCGGCGGACACCGCCGCTTCCCTCCCGTTGCACGATCCCTCCCGGCTCCGCATGTTGCTCCGTTCCGGCGCACCCTTCCCGGCGCACCTCCGCCCGCGGCCCCTGGACAGCATGACCCCCGATCCTCCCCACGCGGCGGACCCCGAGCGCATCGCCGAGCTCCGGCGCAGCGGCCTCCTGGACACCCCCGCGGAAGAAGACTTCGACCGCCTCGCGCGCCTGGCGGCCACGGTCCTGGAGGTCCCCGTCGCGCTGGTGTCGCTGGTGGACCACGACCGCCAGTTCTTCAAGAGCACGGTGGGGCTCCCCGAGGGGTGGGTGCAGGAGCGGGAGACGTCGCTCTCCGGCTCGCTCTGCAGGTACGTGGCCGGCACGGGAGACGCGCTGGTGGTGCCGGACGCCCGCGGGCACCCCGTGCTGGGGAAGAGCCCCGCCGTCCAGGAGATGGGCCTGGTCTCCTACGCGGGCGTCCCCCTCTCCGCCTCCGACGGCTACCCGCTGGGCGTCTTCTGCGTCCTGGACGCGCGCCCGCGGGCGTGGACCGAGCGGGAGCTGGAGATCCTGCGCAACCTGAGCACCTCCGTGGTCACGGAGATCGAGCTGCGGCGCGACGCCTCCATCCGCGCCGCGATGCAGGAGGAGCTGCGCCACGAGCGCGACTTCGTGGTGCAGGTGGTGAACACCATGGGGCAGGGGCTCACCGTGTCGGACCCGGACGGGCGCTTCCGCTTCGTGAACCCGCAGCTCGGGCGGATGCTGGGGCGCGACCCCGCCGCGCTCCTGGGCGCGCGGGCGGAGGAGGTGATCCCCCCGGAGGACCACGAGGCGCTCCTGCAGGCGCGCGCGCAGTGGCGCGCCGGGGAGACGGCCACCTACGAGGTGCGCCTCCTCCGCGCCGACGGCGGCTCCGTCCCCTGCCTGGCGACGAGCGCCCCGCGGCTGGAGGACGGGGCGGTGGTGGGCTCCATCACCGTGTTCAGCAACCTCACGCAGCGCAAGCGCACCGAGGAGAAGCTGCGGCGGAGCGAGGAGCAGTTCCGCCAGTTCGTGGAGGCGGCCAGCGACGTCATCTACCGCGCCGACCTGGAGGGCCGCTTCACCTACGCCAACCCCGCCGCCGCGCGCATCCTGGGCTTCGGCGAGGAGGAGATGGTCGGGTCCACCTACCTGCACCTGGTGCGCGAGGACTGGCGCGAGCGGACGCGGGAGTTCTACCGCCGCCAGGTCCGCGAGCGGCTCTCCAGCAGCTATTACGAGTTCCCCGTGGTGACCCGCGACGGGCGCGAGGTGTGGATCGGGCAGAACGTGCAGCTCGTCATGGAGGGCGACCGCCCCGTGGGGTGGCAGGCGGTGGCCCGCGACATCACCGGCCGGCGCGAGATCGACCGGATGAAGGACGAGTTCATCTCCGTGGCGAGCCACGAGCTGCGGACCCCGCTGGCCTCCATGCGCGGCTCGCTGGGGCTGGTGGCGAGCGGGCTCACCGGCGCGCTGGACGAGCGTGGGAAGCGGCTGGTGGAGATCGCCCTGCAGAACACCGACCGGCTGGTGCGGCTGGTGGACGACATCCTGGACACGGAGCGGATCGCCGCCGGGAAGCTCCCGGTGGAGCCGCGCCCGGTGCCCGCCGCGGAGCTGATGGAGCGCGCCGCGGACACCCTGCGCGAGCCCGCCGAGCGCGCCGGCCTCGCCCTCCGGGTGGAGCCGCTGGACGCGACCCTCCTGGCGGACCCGGACCGGGTGATCCAGACGCTCACGAACCTGCTCGCCAACGCGGTGAAGTTCTCCCCCGCCGGGGGCACGGTGCGCCTGGACGCCCGGCGGCGCGGGGGGAGGGTCCTCTTCCGCGTGGCGGACCAGGGCCCGGGGATCCCGCACGACCGGCGCGAGACCGTGTTCGAGCCCTTCCGGCAGCTCGACTCCTCCGACTCCCGCCGCAAGGGGGGCACGGGGCTGGGCCTGGCGATCTGCCGGAGCATCGTCCGGGAGCACGGCGGCGAGATCTGGGTGGAGGACGCGCCCGGCGGCGGGAGCGTGTTCTGCTTCACCCTCCCCGCCCTCGCGTCCCCCTCCTGAGCCCTTCACGCGAGCCCTGTCCGCGGTCCCGATGTTGCGGGGCGCGGGGCGGATCCGAAACCCCGAGCGCACCATGATCAGCCTGCTTCGCAAGTTCTTCCAGCCCACGCTCCGCCAGCAGCTCGAAGAGGGCGTGCGCGAGGCGCTGCGCCGCTACGCCGACCGGCGGAGCGCGCCGGACCTGCGCGTCTTCGTCTCCACGGACCTGGTGCCCCGCGGGGTGGACCCGGCGCTCTGGTCGCGCGACGAGGAGGACCACCTCCGCCGCTTCGCCGCCCAGTGGGCGCAGGACAACGGGATCGCCCGGGCGGGGCTGCGCGTGGAGATCGTCCTGCTGGACACCAAGCGCGAGTTCGCCTTCGTGAAGCCGCTGGGGCTGGAGGCCCCCGCCGACCGGAAGCCGGGCGCCGCCCCCGCCGCCCCGGAGCTGGGCCGCCCCCTGGTGGCCGGGCACCGCGCCCCCGCCCGTGCCGCCCCCCTGGACACCGCCCTGCTGGAGGTGGTGCAGTCGGAGGTGCTGCGCGAGCCGGTGCAGGTGCGCGGCGAGACCGTGCTGGGCCGCAAGCCCGCCGACGGCGTGGTGGCGCTGGGCGACCGCTACATGTCCAGCCAGCACGCCCGCGTCCGCGTCTCCGGCGGCCGCGCCACCGTCGTGGACCTGGACTCCAAGAACCGCACCTACGTGAACGACACCCCCATCCCCCCCCACCAGGAGCACCCCCTGGAGCCGGGCGACACCCTGCGCATGGGGAACACCGTGCTGCGGCTGGTGCGGGTCGACTGAGAGGGGACGGCGACCCCCTCCCCCGGCCCCTCCCCGCAAGGGCTACGCATTACCCACATCTCGGAGGGTCTGGAAAGCGAGAGTGAAGTCGAAGAGTCTGCGCAGCCCGATCCAGAGGCTTTTGACCCCCGGCTCACCATCGCCCTTGCGTCCCAGGAAGCCGCCGAAGGAGGCGATCTC